>NZ_JBSIUV010000024.1:0-42499 GCF_053654515.1 Helicobacter sp. T3_23-1059
TTACATTTTTAGATGAAAATAGCACGGAGAGAGGCGCACCTTTGGGTGAAGGCGATGGCGTGAAAGATATCGTATTTGAGACAAAACTAACGCAAGAAGGAAATAATCTATATGCTAAAAAAATCGCGGGCAACAAAACGCTAAAAGAGCTAAAAATCGCCACGCTTGATATGGATATAGGCGTGATACAAACATCTTCAAGTGATTCTAGGTTTTCAAAAGCAGAACAAACTAAACTTCAAGAATTACAAACACACTTAGAATCTCTAAAAACGACAATCCAAAATCAAACCGATGAGCAAATCGCCCAAGACTACAATAAGCAGTATAATAACCAAGCAGGCGATATAATCCTATCTGCGCTACATTCTACAAATCAAGATATAAAAGATTCTGCAGGTGGGATTATAGGGAGCGATTTGTTTTTTAATAACGCGCAAGGTGCGATACAAGAAACAATCGATTCTGCAAATCAAACTACGCAAAATAGCACTCAAAATAGCGCGACAAATGCCCAAAATATGCAAACTGAAATAGCGACTTTGGGCAGAATGGCTAGATTTTCAAATCCATTTTCTAGCCTGCGATTTGCACAAAATCAAACCAATCTTAGCGCGACAATCGCGCAAGATGAGGCAAAAAGCGATACGCCTAGCTTTGTGGTAAAAAAAAGCGATTTGCTAAATAATTTTTGGGCAAATATCTTTGGTGGGGCAAATATCATAGGGAAAAATGTAGGCGGAATCTATGGATTTAACGCTGGCTATGATAGGGCGATAGGAGCGCATTTTGTAGGTGGATATTTAAGCTATGCCTATGCCACGCTAAAAGATACAAGCATAACGCAAATAAGCCATAATTTGCAAGCAGGTGCGTATTCTCGTCTCGTATTTGGTGCAAATGAAGTGGATATAAAAGGCTTTATACAAGCAGGGATTACACAGCAAAATCGCTATGTAACCTCATTACAAAATGATGCAGATTTCACAAGGGCGTTTATGGGGCTAAACGCAAGCTATGGATATGTATTTAAACCACATAAAATCTTGTATATAAAACCACTTGTTGGACTAAATCTCTACTATAATCACACGCCAAAATACGATGAAAAAGGCGATTTAGCACAATCAGTAAATGCGATAAATAGTCTAAATATGAGTTTGGATTTGGGCACGGATTTGCGCGTATATTGGAGCAAAGATAGTTTCTTTTATTTCACGCCCAAATTTGAGCAGTATTTTGTCTCGGCTGGAAATGATTTTGTAGGCGCGTTTGTAGGCTCTACTACGACTTTTACCATAAAAAACAATAATACGCTAAAAATGTATTTTCAAGGAATCATAGGTGCTGATATTAGCGTGTATAAAGGGCTAGCAATCACCATAAGCGCGGGAGTAAAACAAATCATTTTAGGCAAAATCCAAAACAAAAACGAAACTTTTGCAATAGGCAATCTAGGGATAAAATATAGATTCTAAGCGTTTGACTTGCATTTGGTTTGATTAGATTTGGGATGGCTTAGTTTTTGTTTTTTAGGGAGGATTTTATCTGTTTTTAGAAATGTTTATTTGGAGGGGGATTTGATTTAGTTTTTAATTTTGCTTTTGTGATTTTGCTTGTTTGTTGCATTTGATTTTGCGTGGCTTTGCCCTATATTAAGCATAAACTTGCTAAAATTTGGGTTTTGCACAAAACCGCACCAAAAGGAACAAAATGACAAATGAAACACAAATGGTGATAAAAGCATTTAATGATATGGTGTTTTTTCACGCCTTTTTTATGGGATTTTTTCCTATCCCATTTCTTATCAATCTCTACACACTTTTCACTTACAAAACCTACCAAAAAGTCATCACAAAAATCTGGTTTGTAATGCCTATCATTTTTTTGCTTGTAAGCATTGGTAGCTTTACGGGGGTGTTTATTTTGGCAAGTGTGCAGTGGGCTATGAGTGCGCGAGTGTGGGCTATGTGTTGCTTTATGGTGTTTGTATTTGCAGGCGAAATCGTGCGACTAAAAAAACTAAAACTTGCTAAAACAAGTGAAGCAAAAATGCTGCGCTACATAAAATTTTGCAAGATTTTATACGCGCTAGATTTGCTAGGAGCGATTATTTTTACATTTAGGATTTTTGTATGATACAAAATATATGACAAAACCGTGCTTGCGAGCATATTTGCGTGCAAAATATGGATTTTGCTTGTAATGTCGCTCTTATGTCATCACTTTTAAACAGATTTAGCAAAATCTTTTACTTTTTTTTAACTTTTGCTTCACAAACATAAATTTTCATTTACTTATATTGCGATCTTGCCTAAATAGCGCACTTCTAGGCAAATCAAAATCCTAAAATCTACTAAAAGTGGCATATACACATTCAAAATTTTATCTCCCCACAACTACCAAAAAAACGAATCTTTCTCATTATAAACTTCATTTTGAGAGATTTTAAGAATTAAGCGCAGTTTTATTTTAAATGATTATAATGCCCTGCGTTTGTTTTATTTTTAAGACAAACTATCAAAATCTAAAAGGAGCATTTATGAATCTTTCACATATCGCATTTAATGCACTAGATTCTAAAACAGAATCTAGTTTTGGTAAAAATCCTAGTAAGTTTATGGCAACTTGTGCGTTGGGGCTTAGCCTAGCTAGCTCGCTCACTTTCGCGGATAACGAGAGAGAGAGAGAGAGAGTAACTCACGAAATATCATTATTTCAAGCATTGTAGATTCTAAAGAATCTACAAATAGCACAAAAGCACAAAATAAGATACTTCGCTTTGCTCAATATGATAATGTGGATTCTCAATCATTAGATTCTGCAAACAATACGGATTTTGCAAATCCCATCGAGTCAAAATCCACCGATTCTACACAAAGATACAACAAACTAAAACACGACAAAAAATATGACAACTTAGAAGCGAGACAGCTAGAAAAAGTTGTCGTAAGTGCTAGTGGTTTTGAGCAAGACTACACGCTTGCCCCTGCAAGTATCAGCACAGTAAGTCCAAAAGAAGTGATGAGCCGTCCTGTGCGGGATTTGGGCGAAGCGATACAATATGTGCCCGGTGTCAGCATCGATAGTGGCGTGTCAAAAACGAGCGGGTATAATATCTCTATTCGTGGCTCAACCGATGTGCTTACTCTCATCGATGGTAATCGCGTAAATACAGGTGGAAGCGAGCTTTTCCCCAATGGCTTTGGTGGTGCGGTAAATTACTTTATCCCGCCGATGAGTGCCATTGAGCGTATCGAAGTAATCCGTGGTCCTGCCTCCACACTCTATGGTAGCGATGCTATGGGCGGTGTGGTAAATATCATCACCAAAAAGAATTTTGAGAAGTGGGGTGCAAGCCTCCAGCTTAACACCACCTTGCAAGAAGAAAAGCGGTTTGGACACCAGCAAGGCTTTAGCTTCTATACCGCAGGACCGCTAAATGAAGCAAAAAATTGGGGGCTCACTCTGCGCGGGAGTCAATATGCGCGTTTTGGTGTCCCGCTAAAAAACTTAGTCCTGCCACATTTAAGTGCAAATACAGCGCAAGCTAGCACGCTTGTAGGCATAGCACCCGGACAAATGTATAATATCGGCGGACGCTTGCAGTGGAATTCACTCGCCCAAGTTGGTAATGACTCTCGAGATTCTGTATATTTGGATTTGAATTATGGCGCGCAACTTTTTGATAACAGCGATGGCTTGCTCCTCTCAAATTGGAGTCAAAATTGGCGTCCGGGAAATTCATCTAATAGTCTAAGAGCAAACAATGGCTATGACACAAATTATAATATTTTCCGCACAAATGCAATTTTGTCGCACAGTGGTAGCTATGTGTATCGTCCAAATTCTGTCTTTACTTCGCTAAAAGTAGATAATTCTTTGCAATACAATAGAATGTCAAATGACGGACGAAATGTCCCAAGCAATACAAATATCCCAAATGGCACATTAGGCACAAATTCGTTTAATGGTGTATGGGCAGGCGATGATAGAGATTTAATCGCCCAAGATATTATCATTGACCACAAAGATAGAATGCTTTTTAGCTTTGGCTCGTGGGGTGGACTAAATCTAAGTGTGGGTGGTAGATATTGGTATAACACTTTTAATGATAAGTTGCTTCAAGTAGTCGCACAAGGTGCGAGCTCACTCAAAGAGCAACATATCGGTGCGGTGTATGCGGAGGGCGAGTTTATGCTTTTTGATAGAGTGTTTTTGACACTTGGAGGGCGTGGGAATTTTAATTCTTTGTTTGGAGCAAACTTCTCTCCGCGTGCATATATCGCATACAATGCTATTAACAAATGGCTAACGCTAAAAGGCGGTGTATCAACAGGATATAAAACCCCTGCACTAAATAATTTAGTAAATGGAATCGTATCATTTAGCGCAAGCGGACAAAATCCAACTTATGGCAACCCAAATCTAACGCCCCAAACAAGCGTAACTTATGAGTTAAGCGCATTGAGCGATAATGATTATTTTAGTTTAAGCGTTACGGGATTTTGGACAGACTTTAAAGACAGAATCACAAGCGTGGGAGGATTTGCAAATGGCACAGCAGTAGGAAACACGGGCTATACTTGCAACACCACAGGCGGAGGCACTTGCTCATACTATACAAATCTTGGTGAGGCAAAATCTTATGGCGCAGAAGTCGCACTAGGGCTAAAACCTATCGGCGTAGGCTACGGCGAAATCAGTGCGGATGCCGCATATACATACAACCACACTTATATCTCTCGCACCGCACAAGGCGCGACAGGTAGCACAGACCAAAGACTTACTAATGTCCCGCTTCACTCTGTCAATGCGAGCATAAACTATGACACACGCTACTTTGGCGCATACATACGACAAGAGGTAAAAACACATCTCTATCGCGGGAATCCAAACACGCCAAACACCGCAGCAGCCACACTTGGCGAATATTACAAGCCGATTTTGCTAACGCATTTGGGCGTCTATGGCAATATTACCAAAAATATGCGCCTAACCTTTGCTGTGTATAACTTGCTTAATCGCAACTTTGTGGATTATGAGCAATATCAATCAAACGCAAATGGCACAATGTCTTGGGGCAATAACTACAACTATATCCGCGAGGGCAGACGCTATTATCTTAGCTTGACTTATGATTTTTAAGCAATATTGTCATACTTAGCCATAAGTAAAGCATCTCAAAATGATAAATTGCCACTCAAATAAATTACCACTTGCAATAAATTGCGCTCACAATGGATACAAAATCCCTCCCTCCATCTCCCCTTGCGGAGGGAGCTAAGGGCGTGGGTATTGTCATTGCGAGCGGATTTGCTAAAATCCGCGTGGCAATCTATTCTTTATTTGTAAGATTTAGCGTAGTGCGTAGTGTGAAGCAAAATATCGCTATTTTGTTGCGCGTTTGAGATATTTCGCACTTACGCACTCAATATGACAAAAAACTGCGTCATTGCGAGAATCTGCAAAGCGTAGCAAAGCAGATTCATTGCAATCCATTTTATTAAATTAGCTAAATTCTCGTTTTTGCAATTTTTGTGAAAAAAAAGTCCGCCACGCATCGCATTAAAATTCAATACTCATAATGACAAAAAAGATTCTCACGATTTTATGATTTTTGCAAAAAGTAGCAGTTTCTTGCAATGAAAAAAAGTGGCATTTGCGGGTTTGGAATGTTGTTGTTTTTTTTTTTTTAGATTTTGCATAAGATTTTAGTAGGTTTTATAATGTTTTGTAGTGGCAAAATCTACTTAAATCTACTCAAAAAAGAGCAATTTCACGCACATTGCCACACACACGATGACTACTAATGGCTTGATAATGCTAATTCCATAACGCAGGGCGAGCTTCGCGCCGATATTTGCACCCACAAACTGCCCCACAGCCATAGCCACGCCCACCGCAAACAAAATATGCCCAAATGCCAAAAATACAAGCACGGAAGCGAGATTGGTAGCGAAATTATACAACTTTGCTTGCGCGAGCGCGTCTTTTATCCCAAAGCCTCCTAACGAGATTAGAGCGAGCATAAGAAACGAGCCTGTGCCCGGACCAAAAAACCCATCATAAAAGCCTATGCCACCGATGATAAAGGCTAGAGCGATTTTGCCAACACGCGCATTTATAGAATCTTTGTGCGATTCTTGCTTGATTTTGGGCGAAAAGAGAAAATAAAGCGCGAAAAAGAGGAGCAAAAACGGAATGATTTTACGCAAAAAATCCGCGCTCACCACCTGCAAAAGCAATGTCCCACACAGCGAAAATACAAAGGCAAAAAGCGCGAATAACGCGCATTTTTTCACATCTAAATGCCCCTTTTTATAAAAATGCAATGCCGCGCTAAAACTCCCAAAAACCGCCTGAAATTTGTTTGTCCCTAGTGCTTCGTGCGGCGGGATTCCCGCCATATATAGCGCGGGGATTGTTATCATTCCCCCGCCACCCGCGATACTATCCACAAACCCCGCTACAAGCGCGACTAACGCGAGCAAGATGAGCGTGCTCATACTTATGTCAAAATCCATTTTTATCCTTTTTTATGTGTTGCAAAAAAAATGCTTATTGTATGTTTGTTGGGATTGCATATTTTTTTATAAGATTTTGTTTTTAAGCATTATAAAATCTAGTCTTAAAAAACGATACAAAACAGGCTTTTGCAAAAAAAGCTACTTAAATCCTTGCACAAGCGAGCCTATGAGTAGATTAAACCCATCGACAAGCACAAAAACTAAAATCTTAAAAGGCAGTGAAATCATCACAGGAGGCACCATCATCATACCCATCGCCATAAGGATAGAGCTTACCACCATATCGATGACTAAAAATGGCAAATACAGCAAAAATCCTATCATAAACGCTGTCTTTAGCTCGCTAATCATAAACGCAGGAATCGCAATGCTTAGCGGGACATCAGCGGTGGTTTTGGGGTTTGGCAAGGAACGGATACGATAAAACAGGGCTAAATCTTTTTCGCGTGTGTTTTTTAGCATAAAGTTTTTGAATGGCTCGCTAGCGCGCTCAAAAGCGACATCATAGCTGATTTTCTCATCGATATATGGCTTTACGCCCTTTTCCCACGCTTCTTTGCCCACAGGCTCCATTATGAAAAATGTAAGAACTAGGGCAAGGGAGATTAAAATCTGTGTGGGCGGGGACTGCTGTGTGCCTAGCGCGGTGCGGAGAAAAGAAAACACAATCGCAAGCCTCATAAAACTTGTCATCACAAGTATAAGTGAGGGGGCTAAAATCAGTAGCGTTAGGACAACTACAACATTTAGCGAGGTAACAAGCTGTGCAGGACTATCTGGTGCGCTTAGAGATAGATTTACGGTGGGAATGGTGGTGGGTGCGGCGTTGATTAGGCTTGGCATAAGTGCGAAAATGCTAAAAAAAAGCAGGATAAAAATGCGTGGTTTTAAGTGTGATTTTGGGTGTGAAATATTTTGTGATTTTGTGTTTTTTTTAAATGTCGCAAAGTTGTCAAACTTTATAAAATCACAAAAAATCGATTTTGCAAAAAATATGGCAAGATTAAAGCAAGATTTTATAGATTTTGCAAAATCCATTAAGACGCTAGAATCTATTAAGTTTTGGCAAGTATTTTGTGCCACATTTTGCATTTGTGGATTTTGCATAGATTTTGTTTGCATTTGCGTTTCTTTAAGTGGCGGATTTTGTGTCGCTAGATATTGCTTTTTATCGTTCGGTTAGGATTTGCATTTTGCCATTTTCATAGGCTACATAGAGGATTTTATAGTGATTTGAAGCGTAGCTGATTTTGCCATTTTTATAGGCTTTGTAGTCTTGCTGAAAACTCACGCGAAACATTACGCGCTTTTCGTCATTTGGGTATGGGACGACAGAGATATTGCTAAGGATTATGTCTTTTTGCTCGGCTTTGGCAAAGACTTGCTTTTTTTGTGCTTTAAATGCGTTTAGCTTGCTTCCATCGATTCTCATAAAATCTTTGTGATAAAATGCAAGATAGGCATTTAGATTGTTTTTTTTCCACGCTTCGCGCCACTGATAAAGTGAGGATAAAATATTTGCCAAATCATCTTTGCTAGGTTTTGTCAAATCGCTTTCATAAGTGATAAGCACGGCTTTTTTATAATCCACCATTTTGCCAAAATCGCTTAGCACAGCATTATCAATCGCAATGCAACCACGCGTATTTAGCTCCTCTCTATTGCCATCAAGTGGTAGTCCGTGTATCCATATCCCGCCACCTGTGCGCTTTAGGGATTTGTCGTAGTTGTTTGGATAGTCTGTGGCATAGGCTAAGGGACCATAGTAGGGCGGAAGTCCTGTGAGCTTGCCTGTAAAATCATACGCGCCAATGGGTGTCGTCAAATCCCCCTGCACGCGTTTATCCCCCTTGCCTTTGCCTACAAGTGCTGGGAGTTGTTTGATAAGTCTTAGATTGCCATTTGTGATTTTGTATAGGGCAAGATTTGGAGCGGATTTATCTGAAACAAATAAATATTCATAGCCTTCAAAATACCCAAAATCCGTGTCTTTATCCTGCAACACAGACGCCCAAAAATCTTTTCTTTGCAAATATTGCTCTAGCAAAAGTGCGGTTTTTTCTACGCCTTGCGTGCGGTATGTTTGGATAAGTTTGGTTGTGTCTTTGTCGATTGCTAGTGCAAAATCAAACGCAAAAAAAGCAACGCAAAAGCACAAAAATCTAGCCAAAAAAGTATGCGGGATAAAATCAAAAAAAGTGTGAAAAAAGATTGTAGATTTTGCAAGGTGGGATTTTGTCGTGTTTGCGATATTTATGGGGTTTGTAGATTTGATTACATAAGATTTTGTGGATTTATAACTTGTTTTTTTTGTGGGCATTTTTGTCCTTTGTCTTGCCGATTTTGTTTTTTTGTGGATTTTAGGTTTAGCGCGTAGCAAATCATCTAAAACTTCGTATTAAGTCTTAAGTTTTGCGCAATCACAAGTCAAAATTATAACCTAATCTTTGTAAATCTTTTTTGCTTTTTGCCCACTCTTTGCGGACTACTACGCTAAGGCGCAAAAATACTTTTTGGGCTAGGATTTGCTCGATTTTTTGTCTTGCGCAAATGCTTATGCGCTTGATTGCATTGCCGTTTTTGCCAACTACGATTAGCTTTTGACTTTGCTTTTCTACAAGTATGCGAGCGGCGATATGCGTGGTGCTAGATTTTGCATCTGGCTGTGCAAATGATAAAATCTCAACATCGCTTTGGTAAGGGATTTCATCGCTACAAAGGTTAAAAACCGCTTCTCGTATCGCTTCTTTTGCGATTTGTCTGCTTGTGTGAGTGGTGAGAAATTCATCATCATAAAGTGCTGGCGAATAAGGCAAAATCTCACAAATAGATTCTAATAATATTTCTAAATTTACACGCTTTTTTACGCTTAGTGGCACAAGGGCGTAAAATCTATCGCTAAAGCGCGAAAAAAGAGAAATATATTTTGCTAGTTTGTCATTATTTGCACAATCAATCTTGCTAATAACCACAATATGTTTTTTGTCATAGCTTGCCAAAAACTCCTCATAATGCTTCAAATCATCGCCAAAAGCGCACATAAAGACGCAAATATCACAATCCTCTATCGCTTTTATGGTGGATTGTAGCATAAACTGATTTAGCAATTTTTCACGCTTGTGAATACCCGGTGTATCGATAAAAATGATTTGACAATGCGTGCTTTTTTTGCTTTGACTAGAATCATTTGCGTTAGTTGCGTTGGTAGATTTTGTCTTGGTTGTGTGTGGGATAATAAAGTGCATAGTGCTACGAGTGGCATTTGCTTTGTGTGAGACTAGAGCTAGATTTTCGCCACTTAGGGCGTTTAGCAGGCTAGATTTTCCCGCATTTGGTCGCCCGATAAGTGCGACAAATCCTGCTTTTGTTACTTCATTTGTTTTATTTTTGGTTATTTGGATTTGATTTTGGTTTGTTTGATTTTGTGCTATTTGGTTTGTTTTATTGTTGTTTTTTTGCGTTTTTTGAGGCATTGTTTATTCCTCTAAAAATTCGTATTCATAGATTTTTGGTTCGATTTTTTGGGCGAGGTTTGCAAGGGCTACATTTAGGCTAGACATAAGCGCGTTAAAATACTCATCTTTGCTTGTGGCGTTTAGCTTGCCTTTTTTGTTTTTGCCATTTTCGCCCTCTTTTTCGCTTATTTTGCGTCCTTTGAAAAACTCTTTTATATCATAGAGGCTTGCATTTGGATTGTAAGGCGCGTAGGGGTTTGCTAGACTTTGTGGAGATTTTTTATCACTTGCAGTTGCGTGATAATATCTCCAAATCTCTCGCCCTGCGTTAAATACGGCTTGCGCTTCCTTGCTAAAATCTAGGGGCTTTTGTGGGATAAAATCTTGTGTAGATTCTAACTCAAATAATGTGTTATTGCGTGAATATACTTCTTTGTCATTGCGAGCGGATTTGTCAAAATCCGCGTGGCAATCTATGTTTTTGTCATATTGAGGTTTCGCAGAAACCGAAATATCTCTATTGTCATTTTGAGCGTAACGAAAAATCCCTTTATTGTCCTTTGAGATACTTCGGGCTTCGCCCTCAGTATGACAATGCGGGGCGTCATTGCGAGAAGTCGGCACGACTTCGTGGCGATCTATTTGTAAATCTTTGTCGTGGATTGCCACGCTCGTTTCACTCGCTCGCAATGACGAAGCGCATTTGCCATTGATAAAATCGTGTAAAAAATGCGAAGTAAAGCTAGATTTTGCATTGACTTCTTTTTCGCTAAATGGGATAAAGTGGTTTATAAATCCGCTATTGTTGTCATACTGAGCTTGCGAAGCAAGCGAAGTATCTCTATTGTTTTTGTTTTGAGATATTTCGCTTCGCTCAATATGACAAGAAATTCGATTTTGTCCGTGAAAGAGTGTGAAAGCAAGGCAGTCATTTTGAAATTGCTTGTCTTTTTGCCATTTTTTATTGGGGTGCAAAAAATTATCTTTGTTATTTAGCCACGATGGGTTAATGGCTTGTCGCACGGCAAAATACACGCAAAATGGGATTAAATTATATTTTGTAACTTGCGTGTAAATCATATGTGCTTTACCTTTGCTTATTAGAAATGCTATGTGATTATTATGTTGAAAATCTGGTGCATCTGCCATTAAAATACCAATTTGCTCGTTATCTTTGTCGTAAAATTTTTGTAGCCACGCCGTAATATATTGCTTGCCTACATAAAATATCTTTTTGCCATTTTTTTTGTTGCTTTCATTAAAAATATCAACTTTGACTTTTTTAATCTCTCTTTTATCAGCTAGATTCCACACCCAAAATCCAATAGGAAATTTACCCGCAACATTATCAAAAGTCCAAGCAGGCACGATGAACCCCTTTAAAAATTTAGCTAAAAATCTTTGTCTAAATATGCTTGAAGTGTGTGAATTGATATATTTTGGTGTAGAAAAACTACCCAAAATGCAGTTTGGAATCTCCTCATAGATTCTTATAAAAAATTGCGCATAAAGTTCATCGCTTAACCCTCCAAGATATTTTTTATATTTTTTTGCTATTATCATATCTTTAGATACTTCGGCTTTATGGCTACCTGTGCCTCTTTGCGTTCTTGCATTGCCACTTGTGCTATAGGGCGGATTGATAAACACTACTAGCTTTTGTGGCGTATTTTTGATGATATGTTGCAGGGATTTTGGGAGTTTGGATTCTGCGATGATTTTGCCATTTTTATCCACCGTGTCAAACAACTCATCATTGAGAAAATCAAAAGCAAAAATATGCTCCTCGCAGAGATTTGCGCCATTTTGGATTCTCTCTTTCATTATGTCTATGTCGGCTTTATCTATCGTGCTTGCGTAAATTTTGTATTTATCACTTAGATTTGCAAGCAGATTGCCTGTCCCTGCGGCACAATCCCAAATATAATACTCCTCCTGCCAATCCTCCCCTAAGGCTAACGCTAGATAATCCTGTGCTTTTTGCACCCATATTTGTGGCGTGAAAAATGCTCCCTTGCGCTCGCGTATGTCTTGAGGCACGAGCAAATCACGCCGCTTAATGATATAATCCCAAAACTCCTCTTTAGGCGGTCGCTCATAGATATTCCAAAACTTGCTATGCGCTTTTTGAGAATCTTTGAAAAACACTTCGCTAATATTTAGCCTGCCACTTTTTAGCTTCTCTAAGGCGATACGATAATGGTCTTTATCAAGCAAGATTCTAAGATTTTCATAGATGGCTTTGGTGGTATTATCATAGCTTAGCAAATCAGCTAGATAAAAATCGCTATCTAAAATCTCTGGCTTCTCCGCCTCCCAATCAATGCTAATGCTAGGTTTTACGCACGCTAGCCATTTGGTGTAAATAGCGATAAAGTTGTTTTTGGTTATGGGGATTTTGGAGAGATTTTTGTTGCTTAGCGTGAAATTAGTAGCGATGAAATTTTCTAGCTCTGCCCTGTCTTGCCCAAAATCAAAAATAAGGCTTTTTGATTCTAGTAGGCTTTTGATTTTGGCGTGGAGTTGCTTAAATTCTTTGGTGGTGTAATCGCTTGGAGCTACATTCCAATTAAAATCATTTTGGCTAAAAATGCTCATTATTTCGTGGTATTGGATAAAGGCGATTTTCTCACAATCAAACGCGCCTAAAAGTGCGGGAGGTAGCATATCCTCATACAAATCTGCTTTGCCGATAGTCAAAATCAGCTGGACAAATGAGGTGTAAATATCGCTTTTGCCCTTTTTTGCTTCTGCCCAGAGAAAATGCAAAGATTCTGTGTCGTATCGGTAGCTTATGCAAAAATCGATTTTGCCAAAAGGCTCGTAATCAAATGGTGCAAAAAACTCCTTTGCTACGCGTGCTTTGAGTGCCTCTTCGCTAATATCAAGTGGGAAATATGTTTGCATTTTTGTCCTTTTGGATTTTGATGATTAAGGCTTGTGAGTAAAATTTTGTGTAGCCTAGAATAATTCGCTATGTGAGCCTACACGCAGGCAAGTAAGCACCAAAATATCATCACTCTTTTTATAGATCAGTAGTAAATCTGGCTCTATGTGGCATTCTCTTGAGCCTTTATAGATTCCTTGCAATGCGTGGTCGCGGAATTTAGATTCTAGTTTTTCGCCCATCTCTAGTTTTTCAATTACGCTATCTACAATTTCAGACTTGCCTTGTTTGTTGATTTTTTTATAATCTTTTTTAAATTTAGTTGTCCAATCAACTTTATACATTTAACAACGCCTTTTTTGCCTCTTTCCACGAATCATAGGGTTTTCTTTTGCCTTTTTTTATTTCTTTTATGATTTTTTCACTCTCAATAATTGCTTCAAGCGTGTCAATGTTTGGACTTTTTAGGACTTTTAGTTTTTTGTTAAACCCCTTTAAGCTCTCAATCACTCTCAAAGTCTCGGCATTTGCATTTTCTATAATCAAAGTCATTGTATGCTCCTTGAATTGTTATTTTGCACAAATTATAGCCAACGCCATTATAGCCAAAAGTATATTTGCATAATTTTGCCACGCAATGTTGGTGTTAAGTTGCTTGCTAAAATTTGCCAAAATCTATCCACAAAAATTTACAAAATATAGCGCGACATATCGGCGTTTTCTACGAGGTTTGAGAGTTTTTGCTCGATTAGGGATTTGTCTATTTTGATTTTGGGGCTTTTTTTTGCGTATTCATCTGCGCTAAAGCTAATATCTTCAAGCACGCGCTCTAGCACGGTGTGAAGTCTCCTAGCTCCTATGTCCTCTGTTTTTTGGTTTGCAAGATATGCAAAATGCGCTAAAGACTGCAGGGCTTGCGCTTCAAACTCAATCTCTAGCCCCTCTACGCTAAGTAAATGCTGATATTGCGTGATAAGCGAGTTTTTAGGCTGGGTTAAAATCTTTAGCATTGTTTCTTCACTAAGCGAATCTAGCTCCACGCGCAGTGGGAATCTCCCCTGAAGCTCTGGGATTAAATCGCTTGGCTTGCTTAGATGAAATGCCCCCGCTGCTACAAATAAAATATAATCTGTTTTTATATTGCCAAATTTGGTAGCGACATTGCTACCCTCGATTATGGGGAGTAAGTCGCGCTGCACGCCCTCTTTGCTAGGATCAGCCCTAGAATCCTTGCTAGAAGTGGCGATTTTGTCAATCTCATCGATAAAAATCACTCCGCTAGATTCTGCCCTTTTTAAACCCTCAAGTTTGATTTCTTCCATATCTAGCGTGTGTTCTTGCGCTTCGGATTTTAGGGCTTGTTTTGCTTCTTTTATGGTAAGTGTTTTTTTGACGCTCTCACTTTTGCTAAGCACTTTGATTATGGATTCTTGGACTTTGATGATGTCTGGGGGCATTGCGTTTTCTAGCTCGTTTAGCTCGCCTTTTTTGGATATTTCTATGTCGATTTTTAGATGATCATTTTCGCCTTTTATCACCTTTTGTCGCATTTTTGCAAAGCTCGTTTCATACTCGCGCTTTTTATCCTCGCTTACGCTATTTGGCAGTGGCGGGAGCAAGGAGCGCGTGATTTTATCGATGATATAATCTTGGATTTTTTGCTCATTTTTGCTTTGGTATTCTTTTTGGACTAGGGCGATACTAGCATTTACCAAATCCCTTACCATAGATTCTACATCTCTCCCTACAAAGCCTACTTCGGTGTATTTGCTAGCCTCTACTTTGACAAATGGCAGGTGCATTATTTTTGCCATTCGTCTTGCGATTTCGGTTTTGCCAACCCCTGTTGAGCCTATCATCAAAATATTTTTAGGCGTGATTTCCTCTTGCACTTCTTTTGGTAAATTCATACGGCGGTAGCGATTTCTAAGCGCGATTGCGATGGCTTTTTTAGCTTCATTTTGCCCGATTATGTATTCGTCTAAAAACTCTACGATTTGCTTAGGCGTCATTTGCAAATGTGGATTTTGTAGATTCGTTGTTTGTGGATTCTCATTTGTCATTTTCTAGCTCCAAAATTTTGATATTTTCATTTGTATATATGCAAATCTCACTAGCGATTTTTAGGGATTCTTGGACTAAGATTTTTGGCTCTATGTTTGCGTGTCTATCAAGCGCGCGTGCAGCACTTAGAGCGTAGTTTCCACCACTGCCAATCGCTGCGATTTTGCTATCCTCTGGCTCTAGCACATCGCCACTGCCACTTAGGATAAAGATTTTTTGTGTGTTTAGCACTATCATCATCGCTTCTAGTTTGCGCAAATATTTATCACTCCTCCATAGCTTTGCAAACTCCACCACCGAGCGCATTAAATCCCCCTTTTTGCCCTCCAAAATCCGCTCAAAACTATCAAACAAACTAAACGCATCTGCGGTGCTCCCTGCAAATCCGCTCAAAATCTGCCCATTATAAAGCGTGCGGATTTTGGTAGCATTGCCCTTTAGCACGCAGTTGCCAAAGCTTACCTGTCCATCGCCACCGATGATGGCGCATTTTTTGCCATTGTATTGCCCCAAATAGCCTAATATTGTCGTTGCGTGAAACATTTTTTCTCCTAGATTTTGTAGTTTTGTGTTTTTTTTGCGTTGCAATTTTTCAAACTAAGTAGAATCAAAATCTATGACTTAGATTCTACCACTTGGAGTTTTAGCGTTGCATTTACGCCATCTCCTAGCTTTATTTCTACTTCAAAATCCCCGATTTGTTTGATTGGATTTTTGATTTCTATGTGTTTTTTGTCTATTTCTATGCGGTGTTGTTTTGCTAGCTGGGTAGCGATTTCCTCTTTTGTGATAGAGCCAAATAGCGCGCCATTATTTGCTTTTTTTTCAATCGTGATTTTTAGGGCGTTTAGCGTATCTGCTAGCCCTTTTCGCTCGGCAGTTTCTAAGGCTTTTTTTTCAGCTAGGTTTTTTTGCTCGGCTTTGTATTTGTTTATGACTTCGTTGGTGGCTTGTTTTGCTTTGTTTTTAGCGATTAAAAAATTTTGTCCATAGCCGTCTTTGACTTCGCACACTTCGCCTTTTTTGCCAAGCCCTTTTATGTCCTCTAGTAGCAATACTTTCATTTTATATCCTTATTTTGTGGGATTGCGTTTTGTTGTTTGTTTAGTGTTGGGATTTGAAGTTGATAATTTTACCAAAAGTATGAAAAATCTATTGCTTAAAATTTGCCACGCAAAATCCAAAACAAAAAAAATCAAAACTAAAAAAATCAAAATTAAGTCAATATCAAAAAAGGGTAACGATGCTTTATAACAAACCGATAACTTTATTAAATTGGAATGAACGCAATTTGTTTAGCGTGGATTCTAAAGGAGAGATTGATTTTGCTCCTAGTGAGGAATTTTTGGTATTTGAGGGGCGCAAAATCTTGCTAAAAAGTAAAACAAAGGGGCGAGGGTTTAGGCTTGGTATTTCACTGCTAAAAAAAACAAAAACACGCGATATATCAAACAAAATCAAAATAATGCTAAGCCACCCTGCAAAGGCAAAACACGAAGATATAATGGAATTTTTACAAAAGCACAACAAATGGATAGCAAAAATTTGCGCAAACTACGAAAAAGAAATCCTCGCTTCAAGCCAAATCATAGAATCTCATAATGATGAAGTCCTACTTTTTGGCGAGTGGATAAGCAAAGAAACCCTACTTCAAAGGGCGCAAACTTGCGAGAGGATATATACGATTTGCAAAGGGCTTGCTAGCAGGGATAGGCTCTCGCCATATTCGATAAATTCTACTTTAGAAAATCCATCAAACCCGCCAAAAAAGCCTAAAAAAACAATGACAATAAAGCAATTATTAACACAGCAATTACTTTTTTATGTCGCTTTTCGCACGCGAGAGTTGGCTGAGCAAATGGGGCTAGAGTATGGAAAAATCATCATTAGAGATACGGTTAGTCGCTTTGGGAGTTGCACGGAAAATCGGCTTAGCTTTTCACTGCTACTTGTGTGCGCTAAAAAAGCGCAAATCGATTATGTGATAATCCACGAGCTATCGCATATCGTGCATAAAAATCACTCAAACAGATTTTGGAATCTTGTGGCTACTTATTGCCCGCAGTGGAATGAATTGCGAAAATCATTAAAACAAGATTACGCGCTTTTTCGCAATTTTTTGCAAACATTAGAATAAATCTTTGTGTAAAAACTTTTGCTCAAAAATCTTGCAAAATCTTAGAATCTATTTAGAATCGAAGTCGCTAGATTTTGTGATTTGGATTTTGTGATTAAGAGTTTGTGGCTAGATTTTAGCAAAATCTTAACTTTATTTTTACACTAAGCGTCATTTAAGATTTTGCTAAATAGTTACGATTTTGGACATTTGGCATAAAACTTTGCAAAAAGTTAAACAAAAATTTACTTGTGATAATAAAATCGTGTTATGCTAATTTCCACGAGAGAGATTCTCTAAATCTACATAAAAAGGAAGTCAAATGGGCAACATTACTCTTACCAACAACGAAACCAAGCAAAGTTACGATTTTGAGCTAATTCAATGCACTCGCGGACCAAAAGCGGTAAATTTCTCTAAACTTTTTGAGACTACGGGGATTTTTGCTTATGACCCGGGCTATGGTAGCACAGCGGGCTGCACCTCAACGATTAGCTATGTAAATGGCAAAGATGGCGAATTACTTTATCGCGGGCAGGCGATACAGGATTTGGTAGAAAAATACAAATTCACTGATATTTGTAAATTACTCATTAGTGGCGAACTACCCAAAGGCAAAGATGAATCACTAGAATTTGACTTAGAGTTGCGACATAGGAGCTTTTTGCACGAGCGATTAAAGGGAATCTTTAGCGTATTTCCAGATTCTGCTCATCCTATGGCGACACTTTGTGCGCTTGCCTCCGTGCTAGCCACGCTATATCAAGACCACAAAGAAATGGATGATGAAGATGACTATCAAACAATGGCAAATCGTATGGTGGCAAAAATCCCCACAATGATAGCGTTTTGCTATCTCAATTCTGTGGGTGCGCCATTTGTCGAGCCAGATGTTAGCAAAAGCTATGTGGAAAATTTTTTATATATGCTTAGAGCGTATCCACACGGGCGATTTAAGCAATCTAAAAAAGGCGAGATAGAAACCACCCCGCTTGAAATAGAGGCTTTGGATAAGATTTTGATTTTGCACGCTGACCACGGGCAAAACGCCTCCACGACTACCGTGCGCAATGTCGCCTCAACAGGCGTGCATCCTTATGCTGCGATTGCTTCAGGGATAAACGCGCTATGGGGACCAGCACACGGCGGAGCAAATGAAGCGGTGCTAACCCAGCTTGCCCAAATCGGCGATGTCAAAAATGTGGAAAAATTTGTCGCAAAAGCAAAAGACAAAAATGACCCATTTAGACTAATGGGCTTTGGGCATCGCGTGTATAAAAGCTATGACCCGCGCGCAAAAGCCATAAAAAGCCTAAAAAATGAGCTTGATAAAAAAGGCATAAAAATGGACGCAAGACTTAGCGACATAGCCGAGAGATTAGAAGAAGTCGCGCTAAGTGATGATTATTTCAAAGAGCGCGGATTGTATCCAAATGTGGATTTTTATAGTGGAATCATTTTAACCGCGCTAAAAATCCCTACAAATCTATTTACACCGATTTTTGTGCTAGGGCGAATGCCGGGCTGGTGTGCTCAACTAATCGAGCATACCAAATCAGGTGCTAGAATCACGCGTCCTAGACAAGTGTATCTTGGGAAATAATCACGCGTTTTTGATTTTTTTTGCCTTAAATTGCGTTTTTGATTTTGGATTTTTGATTTGTTATAAACGCAGTTAGTTGATTTACCCCCTTTTTTTGTGGAGGGATAAGGGGGTGGATTTACTTTTTTAAGATTTTATTTTTGCTTGTTTTATGTTTGGGTAGGTTTTATTTTTTAAAACTCGCAACAAACTTATGACAAACTTGCAACAAACTTGCGACATTTCAAAAACCTTTCATTTCATTAGATTATTCTTATAAATGCGACATAAACGCAACTTCAAACTACAAAAGCTATCTACAAAATCCACATACAAATATGTATCGCAAACTTTTTATCACGCACATTTACCACGCAAAATCTTTTTTATATGCAAAACATACAAAATACAAAATAGTTGCATATACAACTATTTTGCACTCGATTAAACAAAAATGTGCTATACTGCGACTATTTGTTGCCATAATTTGCAATATTTGCATCGTTTTATTGTTTTTTTAGGAGAATTGCTATGTATGTTTTTTTGCGTTTTAGGGGAGTGGCGTTTGTAAGTTTGTTTAGCGTTTTTATTAGCGCACTTTGTGCCACTCCAAATCCAATCCAAAATCCCATTTCAAATTCGCTAGATTCTAGCTTAGATTTTGATAAAAATGCGGATAACACTCTAAAATCTGCGTTTGGCTCGCCTGCTAAAGAAGAGCAACTAGCAAATGAGTATTCCTCTCAAAATCTACAAGATGAAGTAGAATCCCTGCTAAAAGAATCCAAACACCAAGTAAGTCTAAGCGAGCTTTTGGAAGCGGCAAAGAGTAATGATTCTTTGCAAGCCCAGCTCCTCCAAGTAGAATCCAATCGCCAAATCGCACGCGTAGCAAAAATAGGCTTTATTCCAAAACTTGATGTGGATTATAGTTTGCAACATAATTATGCTGATTTAAAAAGCCTTGATGCAAATGCGATGAATTTTGGGCAGTTTGGCAACTATCGCACGCAAAATCTAAACGCTAGATTTTCGCTTGATTTATTTAGCGGATTTAGCACGATAAACCTTATAAGAGAGAGGGCTGCGACATATCGCTCTTCAGTGGCAAATGCCGAATATGCAAAGCAAAGCATTTATTTGCAAGTAATCCAAGAGTATTATAGCTATTTTAATAACCTATCCCAGCTTTTATCCCTAAAGCGCAAATATGAAGAAGTGCGCTCAGATGAAATGAGGGTAAAAAAGCTATATAGCGCGGGACTATCCACCATTGATGATTTAGAATCCTTGCGCTCTCAACTATCCCTCACAGAGTATCAAATCGCAGATATGAAGCTAAGCGTGGAGCAAAATCTACTTATGTTGCGCTACCTTACAAACTTAGATTTTGATGGGCTATCTCGCCAAGATATTGCCACACCTAGACTTAGTAGCGAGGAGCAAAGACAAGATATTATCGCTTTAGCTGAGCAAACAAAAGCATTAGAATTTCAAAAACGACAATATCATTTCTACCCTACTATCACACTAGCAGATACTTATACTTATAGAATCGAAAAGCCAGCTTATGCAACAACAATAGACCCACAATTTGGCAATTTTATGGCAAGACAATTTCCAACGCACGCAAATACCATTTCGCTTACCGCGACTTTTCAGCTATTTGACAAAATCTCCATAGGTTTTCAACGCCAAAGCTACCAGCTAAACAAACTCTCAAAGCAAAAAGAGCTAGCCTACAAGCAGGCTGAAAAGCAAAAAGATGAAGCGTTGTATCGCAAACGATTAGAAATCGCCAAAAGTCAAATCCGCTCATCAGAAGCTAGCCTAAAATCTGCAAATATCTCATTTGAAAATGTGCGCAAGCGATATAACTCACAATTAGTAAATTTCACAGATTATCTTCGCTCGCTTAGCACCAAGTATGACGCAGAATCCACTTACAATCAAGCCCTAAACAACTACGAATTGCAAAAAGCAAACTATATATTTTATAGCGGACAGCAAATAGAGGAGTATGTCAAATAACCTAGTGTGCTACAAAATAGCGTGCGACATATCGCGCAAAAAGCAGTGCAAAATGTCGCATAATATAAAGGAGTGATGATGAGGATTTTATTAGCGAGTTTGTTTATGGTGGCGTCTTGTCTATGGGGCAAAATCTATGCAGAAGATATATATGCGGTGTTTAATGTAAGGGCAATCAAAGATTCAAATTTAGCCCTAGATGTAAGTGGCGTGGTGGAAAAAATCTTTGTCGATGTGGATAGCGAGGTAAAAAAAGGGGCGCAACTTTTAATGCTAGATAACAAAGACAAAGCAGCCCAACTAGAATCCATAAAACAGCAATACCTCTTTGCCAAAGCACAATGGGAGCGATACGCCAAAAGCGCGGACGCAGTGGATAAAAATACCCTAGACCAACAAAAATCAAACTTCAAAAAACTAGAAGCAGACTATCAATACTATCAATCAATGTATAACAAAACCGTTTTGCGCGCCCCTTTTGATGGGGTAATCGCCGAAAAAAAAATCGAAGTAGGCGATGGAGTAGGTGGGACAGCCACGACATTATTTCGCCTTGTAAGTGCGGAAAAAAAGCTAGTCTTGCAGTTTGATTCTAAACATTTAGACAAAATCAAAGTGGGCGATAGCTTTGAATACTCAATCGATGGAGCGGGAAACAAAGGTGGCAAACAATCTGTAACTATCAACAAAATCTACCCCACAATCGATAAATCTACCCGCAAAGCTACCGCAGAAGCTAGCGCACCAAGTAGCCTAAAGCCCGGACTTTTTGGCGATGGATTTATCAAAACAACTAAAATCAACACTCAAAATTCACCAAGTATGCAAAACTCCCAAAATCCACAAGAAAAACAACAGATTTTGCAAAATCCCCAAAATCCCCAAAACCCGCAAAACTTGCAAAATCCAAAACAAAATCTAACCCAAACAAATGAAAATCCACCAAGTAAAAATGCCCCAAATAGTAGCATTCAACGATAATTTAATGTCTAAGATTTTGTGCGCAAATAAAAAAGCCCAAAATCTAAGCAAGGCTAAGGCACAAAATGAAACGCCAAACACATAAACAACAAGCATAAAAAGGAAGCGGTAATGTATAAATTTGCCATAAATCGCCCCATTAGCACGATTATGTTTAGTTTGGGGATTATGTTTTTTGGAGTTTTGGGACTAAAAAAACTCCCCGTTGCGCTATGGCCTAATATAGATTTTCCTATCGTGCTTATCTCTACGGTATACCCCGGTGCTTCTGCCACCACGATTGAAAGCAAGGTAACTGACAAAGTCGAAGAACAAGTGCTAGGAATCGATGGAATCAAAAATGTAACCTCCATAAGTGCTAGAAATACAAGCCTTGTAATCGTGCAGTTTCAGCTAGAAAAACCCATAAGCGAAGCGGTAAATGATGTCATAAACAAAGTCTCTTCAGTGTATTTCACAGACGCAGATATACGAAAGCCATCTATTGACAAAATCGATACTAATGGACAGGCAATCATATCGCTTTTTGTTAGCTCGACTACGCATTCTGCGCCCGAGCTTATGAAGCACGCAGATACGATTATAAAACCACAGCTCCAAAAAATCAGTGGCGTAGGTGGCGTGCAACTAAACGGATATAGAGAGCGACATATCCGCGTATATCCAGACCCTACACTGATGGCAAAATATGACATTACTTATAGTCAAATCTCTCAAAAGCTAGGAAATGAAAATGTCGAAATCGATGGCGGTAAAATCATAAACGCCACGCAACAATTCTCAATCACTATCGATGGCAATAGCCCGAGTGTCGAAAAAGTCGGCAATATCCGCCTAAATGATAATATCTTGCTAAGCGACATAGCCGTAATCGAAGATGGGCTAGAGGAGTATAACACTCACGCAGCGTTTGATGGCGAAGCAGGCGTGATAATGGAAGTGCAAAAAATCGCAGGCTCAAATGACATAGCCATAGCCGATGGCGTCAAAAAAGCATTGCCCATCATAGAATCTGTAAGCGCGGGATATAATATTCGCCCCTTTTTAGATACCACAGATTTTATCAAAGAATCTATCCACGATATTGAGTTTGATTTGATTTTGGGTGGGATTTTAGCCGTGCTTGTGGTGTTTGTATTTTTGCGAAATCTAACCATTACGCTTGTGTCTGCTATCTCGCTTCCTATATCGGTGCTAGGGACATTTGCATTGGTGCAGGCTATGGGATTTTCGCTAAATATGCTTACGATGATGGCTATCACGCTATCTATTGGAATCATCATTGATGACGCCATAGTAGTCATCGAAAATATCTACAAAAAACTAGAAGAGGGCAAACAAAAAAGAGAGGCAGCCTATGAGGGCGTGCGCGAAATCGCATTTGCGATTTTTGCCATTTCGGCTATGCTTTTATCAGTATTTGTCCCTGTGGGAAATATGTCTGGCATTATTGGCAAATTTTTCCAAAGTTTTGGGATTACTGTTGCGCTTGCTATTGGGATTTCATACATTGTGGTGATGAGTGTTATCCCTATGGTTAGCTCTCTTATCGCAAATCCAAAACAAGGTGCTTTTTATACCAATACCGAGCCATATTTTGTGGCATTGCAGGAGTTTTATGCTCGCACGCTAAAAATGGTAATGCAAAAAAAGATTTTGGTTTCTTTGGGCGTGTTTGTGGTTTTTGCAGGCTCTATCTTTTTGGCAGGCAAGCTAGGAATGGAATTTATGCTAAAAGAGGATAGAAGTCAAGTGTATTTTTGGGTGCAGACAAATCCCGGGATAAGTATCTATGAAATGCGCGCAAAAACCGAAGCATTGCAAAAAGAAATAATGAGAGATAGCGCAAATGTCGAATACTCCACCATACAAGTCGCCTATGGCAAAACCCAAAACACTCACAAATCTAAAATCTATGTCCGCTTAAAAGAGCGCAAAGAGCGCAAAATCGACCAATTTGTATGGATGCGTGAAATGGGCAAAAGGCTTGATTCCCTGCCAGAATCTAGCGGGCTTACTATCACTCCTGCAGAAGTCCCGCTTATGGGTGGCGGGGATAATTCCGCATTTCAAGTTGCCATATACGCACCAGAGCAACGATTAGTCGATGAGAGTGCTGCAAAGCTAAAACATCTTTTATTGCACGATGAGAGGCTAAAGGGCAAATTAGTTGATTATCACGAAAATAGCTCGGATTGGCAGCCTGAATATCGATTGAGAGTGATTCGCGCAAATGCAAATGAATATGGCGTAAGCGCGCAAGATATAGGACGCGCTATTAGCACGGCTTTTTCAGGCGAAACACAAGTGGCGTATTATAGAGAAAATGGCAAAGAGTATAAAATCACTTTGCGTGTGCCAGATGAAAAACGCGTAAGCGCAGATGATATGAAGCGCATACAGATTCCAAATAAAAACGGCGATATGATGTTTTTGGAGGGTTTGGTAGAAATAGAAGAGGGCAAAACCCCCACTACTATCAATCGCTATAATCGCCAGCGAAGCATAATGCTCTATGCAAATACCGCCACAAAGCCAAATGGCAAAAAATACCCGCTAAGTGAAATCCTAGATATTGTCGAAGACACAAAAGGCGAATGGCTAGCACAAGGTGCGACATACTCTCTAAGCGGGGAAGCAGAAAATCTAGCCGAGACACAAGAAGCATTTGGCATAGCAGTGGCTACGGCGTTTGTGCTGATATATTTGATTTTGGCTGCCCTTTATGAATCCATTTTAGAGCCTATCATCATTATGGTAACAATGCCACTAAGTTTTTCGGGGGCGTTTTTTGCGCTAGGGATTGTAGGGCAACCATTTAGCATGTTTTCATTGCTAGGGCTTATATTGCTTATAGGAATGGTAGGCAAAAACGCCACTTTGCTAATCGAAGTGGCAAATGAAAAACGCGAGGAAGGGCATAGTGTCGAAAAAGCGATTTTGCTAGCAGGGGAATTGCGACTTCGCCCGATACTTATGACGACTATTGCTATGGTGTTTGGTATGCTACCATTAGCACTTGCCACAGGAGAGGGTAGCTCTATGAAATCTGCCATTGGCATTTGTATGATAGGTGGGCTTATCATTTCTATGCTGTTAAGTTTGCTTATCGTGCCTGTTTTTTATAGGATTTTAGCCCCTATCGATGATAAAATCAAGCGATTTTATCGCGTCTCAAAAACGCAGAGAATTGAGTAGTTTTTGTGCTTTTTTGCAATGATTTTTTGTGAATTTGAAAAATTTGGTTAGTTTTAAAAATTTGTTAAGATTTTTTGTATGGTGGATTTTATGGATTTTGATTTGAAAAAATATGTTAGATTTTATCTTGTTTTGGTATTTGTCCTAGCAAGTATCGCGGGTGCAAAGCCATCTACAAACTCCAAAACAAACCACAAAAATCCAAAATCAAGCAAGACAAAAAAATCTAGCAAAAATGATATAAATCCATCACTAAAAGTTACGCTCACACAAGAAGAAATCATCTTAAATTCTAACATTAAACGAGGTAGCCCTCACACCATTTTCATAGGAGCGGGGGCGGGCTATGGGATAGAAATGAAAATTCCAAAAAATTCTAGCACAAGCAGCTTAGATACAAAACAAATCAATCAAAGCAAGCAAGAGTGGCTACATTTGGGATTTCGCGCAGGGTATGAATATATGCCTTTGGCATTAAGGCGATTTTTGGGGCTGCGCGTGTATTTGGACTATTTTTTAGGCGTGCGTCCTATCGGGCTAGAGACGCTCACTAGCTCTACATTTTTAGCAAACCTAAATGCGCAAGGCAAAATCTATGCTTTTAAGCGAGTAGAGATAGGCTGGGCAGGAGGAGTTGGCATAGGCTATGGCACGCACGATAAGCAAATATCTACAAATGATGAGTCAAACGGTGATACAAACCCTGATGATGGCAAAGGTATCTTTCTAGGAAGTGTGGGGATTTTTGGGATTATTGATAAGCACCATAGAGTAGAGATTAGCTCTAAAATCCCTATTAACTCATTTGGCGATAGATTTTATACTTACAAACCTTACAGCGTTCTTTTTGTGTATGACTATCTTTTTTAGGTGGATTTTTTAAGGTGGTTTTTTTGGCTCTATTTTGCGTAAGATTTCTTTGTTTGAGTTAGGTTTAGCTAAGTTTTTATTTTTTTGCGATAGTTTGGATTTTATCCAAAACCAAAAATATCCAAGTATTTTTGCAAAATCTCACTATATTGCAAAGTGGCATCGCAAAATATTCAACGACAAAAAATTTTGCAAATGTTTGATATAGCAATATTTTGGGGTAATTTTAAAAAAAAATCAAAATGCAAAAATATGGCGTTTGATACTTTTTAATCTACGCAAAACAATAATCACAAAACACAACAAAACGGCTAAAAACCCTACCTAATCAATCTTAATCAATTTTAAGCACCGCTAGGAACGCCTCTTGAGGCAAATCCACCTTGCCGATTGCTTTCATTCGCTTTTTGCCCTCTTTTTGCTTCTCTAGCAGTTTGCGCTTGCGGGTTATATCGCCTCCGTAGCACTTTGCCGTTACATTTTTGCCCATAGATTTTACCGTCTCGCGTGCGATGATTTTGCTCCCAATGCTCGCTTGAATCGCCACTTCAAAGAGTTGTCGCGGGATTAGTCCTTTCATCGCTTCGACTAGTGCGCGCCCTTTTTCTTGTGCCTTGCTCCTATCGACAATGATTGATAGCGCATCGACTATTTCGTTTGCCACGCGTATATCAAGCCGCACCAAATCCCCTTCTCTAGATTCTATGGGCTCATAATCAAAGCTCGCATAGCCCTTCGTGCAGGATTTTAGCTTGTCATAAAAATCCATTACGATTTCATTGCTCGGTAGGGCGTATTGCAATAGCACGCGATTTTGCGTGATATAGTCCATTTTTTCTTGCACGCCACGGCGGTTTGAGAGAAGCGTTATGATATTGCCGACAAACTCACTGGGGGTTATGATATTTGCCCGCACAAAAGGCTCTTTGATAAATGCGATTTTTTGCACTTCGGGCAGTTCGCTAGGATTTTGCACGCTTAGCACACTCCCGTCCGTGCAATGCACCTCATACACCACTGTAGGCGCAGTGGCGATGAGACTTAGCCCAAACTCGCGCTCCAATCGCTCCTTTACCACCTCCATATGCAGCAGTCCTAAAAACCCCACTCGGAATCCAAATCCCAACGCCACCGAAGTTTCAGGCTCATAGCTAAGCGCGGAATCATTGAGGGCGAGTTTATTAAGCGCGTCTCGTAGCTCCTCAAATTTGTCCGTTTCGATTGGGTAAAGCCCCGCAAACACAAATGGCTTAGCAGGCATAAATCCCTCAACAGCCTTAGCTGTGGGGTTGCTAGAATCTGTAATCGTATCGCCAACGCGCAAGTCATTAAGCGATTTTAGCCCTAGACACACGATACCGATTTCGCCACAAGAGATTTGCTTGGTAGCGATTTTTTGCACGGGGTGGGGATAATAAAGGCTAAGCACCTCGTATTTTTTGCCCGTGCTCATTATGAGAACTTCGCTTCCTTGCGTGAGATTCCCATCTTTTAGTCGCACAAGTGCTAGCGCGCCTAAATAATTATCAAACCACGAATCATAAATTAACGCCTTTGTGGGCGCATTTGGATTCCCGCTTGGGGCGGGGATTTTCTCTATTATTGCTTCGATTAGGGTTTGGATTCCCACTCCGCTTTTGGCACTCACTTGCAGGGCGTTGGTGCAATCTAGCCCTATGCTCTCTTCAATCTCTATGCTGACTTTGAGCGCGTCAGCAGCGGGCAAGTCGATTTTGTTGATTACAGGGAGAATCTCCAAATTATTATCCAGCGCGACATAGACATTTGCGATAGTCTGTGCCTCTACGCCCTGTGTAGCATCAACGACAAGCAACGCCCCCTCACACGAGCTAAGCGAGCGTGAAACTTCATAGCTAAAATCCACATGTCCGGGGGTATCGATGAGATTGAGTGTGTAAGTCTTGCCCTTGTAGGCGTAGTTTAGTCGCACGCTTTGGGCTTTTATGGTGATACCGCGCTCTTGCTCTATATCCATAGTATCCATCATTTGGGCGTGCATTTCGCGCTCACTCACCGCGCCACATACTTGGAGGATTCTATCTGCGAGCGTGGATTTGCCGTGGTCGATATGGGCGATGATAGAGAAATTACGGATAAGATTTTGCATTTTGTGCCTTTTTATGTGCGTTTGAAAAAAATAAAAAATTAGCGATATTTGCGCAAATGCGCGACTAGAGAATCCCCTATGCCCTGCACGCATTGCACTAAGATAATAATCACAACCACAGTGCTGCATAAAATATCGGGCTGATAGCCTTGAAACCCTAGCCGAATGGCTGTATCGCCTAGCCCTCCAGCTCCTACTGCCCCACCCATAGCCGAGTAGCCTATAAGCCCGATAATAGTGATAACTACGGCATTACAAATGCTTGGCAGGGCTTCGGCTATCATCATTTTTATCACGGCGATTTTAGAAGCTCCTAGACTTAAAGTCGCTTCGATAAGCCCTTTATCCACCTCATCTAGCGCACCTTCAAAAAGCCTAGCGATAAAAGGAATCGCCGCGATTGAAAGCGGGATAATCGCAGCACTAGAGCCAATAGAAGTGCCTACAATTAGCCGAGACAATGGAAGTAGCAAGATAATAAGAATGATAAAAGGAAAAGAGCGGATAATATTTACCATAGAGCCCACAATAGAATTTAACCACTCGCAAGCAAAAATCCGCCCCCTTTTTGTTAGGCAAAGTAGCACTCCCAAAGGCAGTCCAAACAAAACAGCGATAATCGTGGAAATGCTTACCATATAAATCGTGTCATAAGTGGGCGTGGAAATCTGCGTGTAGTTATAAACTAGCTTTTGAGCAATAAGGTTTTCTAACATCTTATTGGTGGATTCTTGTGAATTTTGTGGATTTTTTGATTCTTGCGTATTTTGAGTTGGCTGCGTGGAATCTATCTTAGATTCTATAAAATCTTGCGCGAAATTTGCCTCACTCAAATCTAGCAACAAATCGCCTAAAATGTCGCCAAAATATTTGATGATAACAGGGCTTAAAGAATGCAAAAAATCGCTAAATGCAGAATCTATATCCTGTGCTTTTGTATCTAGCAAATGTGAAAATGCGTGTAAAAAATGCGTTTTTACCTCTGCATTTTGTGTATTTTGCTCTAAAATTTGTAGATTTTGCTCCGCGCTTTTTTTGTCATCATTTGAGGCAGAATCTAGCAAAGTAGAATCTAGCGATAAATTATGCCTAAAATCTTGCCCAAATTTTTCATACGCCACACCACTAAGCGCACTTATATCACGCAAAAATGGCGCAAGACTTAATCCAAATAGCAATAAAATCCCAAACACAATAAGGCAAAATCGCACAAAAAAAAGCGTTTTTTTAAGCATAATTTTTGCCATAGAACTAGCAGAATGATTTGTAACAAAATCTATTAGAGCGTTTGTAAAGTTGCTTAAAAAATCTATTTTTTTTGCCATTGTTATTCCTTATGGTTATGTCCTATACTCCCCTATATTCCCATAAACTCTTTACTTGCTAAATGCGTAATAAGCAATCCTTTTTCTTGCAAATACTTGATAGAATCTTGCATTTTTTGCAAATCGCTTGCATTTTTTTGGCTAAATTCTACAAGCAAATGCCCAACCTTAGTCGTGCTAAGAGGCTCGATATTGCCTGCTAAAATATTGATTGTTGTGCCAAATTTTTGGATTACTTCGGTGATTAGCGGTTCGTTGATATGCTCGCCTACAAAAGAGATTTTATAGACATTGTTAGGATTTTTGATAAGAGAATTTGTGCCATTGCTAAGATTGCCACTGAAAAATTGCGCATCAAAAAGATGAGTAGGCATATATGAGAGTAGCTCGCGTGTGATGTGGTTTTGCGGTGCGCTAAAAATCTCCTCCACACTCCCCCTCTCCACGATCTCACCCGCGCTCATCACGCAGGCTTTATTGCAGATTTGCTGGACGACTTCGATTTGGTGAGTGATAAGCACGATAGTAAGCCCTAAATCCGCTTGAATGCGTTTAAGTAACTCTAGGATAGATTTTGTAGTCTTGGTATCAAGCGCGCTAGTCGCCTCATCACATAGCAAAATATCAGGGTAGTTGCTAAGTGCGCGGGCTATGGCTACTCGCTGTTTTTGCCCGCCACTAAGCTGACTTGGATAAAAGCTAGCCTTATCGCTAAGCCCCACGATTTCAAGCAGTTCTCTGACACGAGAATCTATTTTTTGTTTGTCCCAATTCGCTATTTCAAGCCCAAAGGCGACATTTCCATACACGGAGCGCGAAGACAAAAGATTAAAATGCTGAAAAATCATACCGATTTTTTGCCGTTTTTTTTGGAGTTTTGCTTGAGATAGGTTTAAGATATTTTCGCCATTGATAAACACTTCGCCACTACTTGGATTTTCTAGGCGATTTATTAGACGAATAAGGGTTGATTTTCCCGCACCTGAATAGCCTATGATTCCCATAATATCGCCTTTTTGCACTTCTAGGCTAAGAGGCTTTATCGCACAAAATCCATTTGGATAAACCTTAGAGACATTGCGGAGGGAAATCATTGTTTATCCTTGTTTTAGGTATTTAGCGTAAAAATCATAAGGAAGTTTAAGAGAGGTTTGAATATTTTTTTATGGATTATGGTGCCGAAGGTCGGACTTGAACCGACACAGGGTTGCCCCTACTAGATTTTGAGTCTAGCGCGTCTACCAGTTTCACCACTTCGGCGTTTTAATAGCGTTTTGGCAAATCAAAACAACGCTTTTGCTACGCTATTGCATTGCTTGTGATTGCGTTTATGATGACATATCGCAATTTATTTGCAAATCCCAAAAATGCCAAATTAGATGGTGCGCTGAGCGAGACTTGAACTCGCACGAGTTGCCCCACCACCCCCTCAAGATGGCGTGTCTACCAATTCCACCACCAGCGCAACCAAAATAAAAAAAAATAACACAAGAATCTAAAAAGACTCTTTTACCACAGGGCTAAAATACGGCTAAATATGCCTAAAAATGTCAATAAAAAACCCGCTTAAAAAAGCCAAAGGCTACATTTAAGCGGGCATACAAAAGCTAAATTATTTTAGCAACGCGCTAAACGCATTAACAACTAAGCTTGACTCTGGTAAAAAAGGATTACCATAAATAGCGATAATCGCAAATACAAGCGTGTAGATAACTTGCGCTTCGATAAGTGCTAGCGCAATAAACATTGTTCCTAGTAGCTTACCACCGATTCCCGGATTTCGCGCTGTGCCTGAAATAGTCGCAGCAGCGGCATTTCCCATACCGATAGCACCACCAAGTGCAGCGATACCAAGTCCTACCACGCCACCTGCCACTGACAACGCCATAAGCAATGATAAATCACTACCGCTAAATACGCTATCGCCTGCAAAAGCAAAGCCTACAATTCCAAAAAACAAAATTCCAAGTGCTTTCATTCGTTTCTCCTTTCTAGCCTTTCGGATTTATCCCCTACTCGCGCTTTTTGAATGTGCAAAAGCGATTATGCCAAAACAAAGTTAAAATTACGCTAAAGCTAGCCCGATTTTGCCACGAAAAGTTTCTACAACCACGCATTTTAGAATCTGCCCTTGAGAGTATCGCTCTTTTAGTGGCGTATTGTCGCGTGGCAATTTGCTAATATGCAGCAAACCATCGCCGCCTTTTGGTAGCTCGATAAATAGCCCAAAATCTGCCACAGATTTGATTATGCCATTAAAAATCTCGCCTTGAGTATAAGTTTCCTTAGGCGTGATAAGTGCTAAGATAAACGCTTTTGCATTGCTAATAGCCATAGAATCTAGCGCGTTTATTTGGATTTCGCCCTTGTCTCTAAAAATATCAATACTTACCCCAAATCGTTCTGTTATTTCTTTTATCGTCTTTCCGCCTTGCCCGATGACATCAGCGATTTTGGCACTTGGCACGGCAAATAATTCACTTTTTGGCAAAATCTCATCTTGGATTTTGATAGATTTGCACGCCTCTTGCATAATGCCTAAAATATGCTCCCTTGCTTCTTTTGCTTGATACAATGCTTCTTTTAAAATGCTAAAATCTAATCCACCTAGTTTTATATCCATCTGCATTGCGCTTATGCCATTTATGCTTCCTGCTACCTTAAAATCCATATCACCATCGTGGTCTTCTAGTCCCATAATGTCTGTCAAAATCGCGTATTTTTTTGACGCATTTGTGGATTTAGCGGAATCTTTTTTGCTAGATTTTGCGCTAGATTTTGTTTGCGCTTCATCGCATATAAGCCCCATAGCCACACCTGCGACTAGCTCATTTTCTATCCCGCACGCCCTTAGTGCCATCGCCCCACCACATACGCTTGCCATAGATGAGCTTCCGTTTGATTCTAAGATTTCAGAGACTAGGCGAATGATATTGCGGTTTGTTTTATTGCTTGGCAGGCTAGATTCTAATGCTTTTTTGGCAAGGTTGCCGTGTCCTAGCTCGCGTCTGCCCACTCCTCCTATCATACTTGCCTCGCCTACGCTAAAGCTAGGGAAATTATAATGAAAGCTAAATTTTTCTTTTGCAGGGGTGCTTTGAGGTTGATGAGAGGCATTTACACCGCTAAAATCATCTAATGTTTGTGCGTCATTTTCGCCACCTAGCGTGCAAGTAACAAGGGCTTGTGTTTCACCTCGCGTAAAAAGCGCGCTAGAATGCACGCAGGGCAAAATATTTGTCTCAATGCTGATTTGTCGCACATCTTTTAGCCCCCTGCCATCAGCGCGGATACTAGACTCTAGCACCATTTTGCGCAGTTCTTGTTTTTTGTAGAGATTTAGCATTTCTTTTATGCAGGATTTTAGCTCCTTTGTTTGGGTTTCATTTAGCTCTTTGCCTGCGTTTTTGGATTCTAAGATTTTAGATTCTAGGATTTGTTTGGCGATAGATTCTAGCTCGCTACTTCGCTCAGATTTACTCATCGCCTTTATCGCTTCTAGCACGGGTTTTTGGTAATCTTTGGCGATTAGCTCATAAATAGATTCATCTGCAATCGTTGGTTTTATAGGGAGGTCTAAAGTAGGGGCTTTGTGTGGTTTTAGGAGTTTTTCGTATTGTTTGCAGTCTTTTTGTATGGTGTTTTGTGCTAGTGCGATAACTTCAAGGAGGGAATCCTCATCGATGTATGGGCTAGATTCGCTAGAATTTTTTTTGCCTTTCATTTCTATCATTAGCACATCTTTGCCACTGCCTGATACATACAAATCAAGGCTAGAATCTTGCATTTGAGAATTGCTAGGATTTATCACAAATTTATCATTGATTTTGCCAACCCTCACGCTACTTACCGCAGGGATAAAATCTAGCCCCGATATTAGCAGTGCATTTGCCGCTGCGTGCAAAGCACACACTTGCAAATCGCTCTCCCCCTCATAGCTAAGCGCAAAAATGCTAATTTGGGTTGGATAATAATAGCCCTTAGGGAAAAGCGGGCGCAAAGAGCGGTCTATAAGCCTAGAAGTCAAAATCTCAAACTCACTAGGCTTGCCCTCACGCTTCATAAAGCCGCCGGGGATTTTGCCTATGGCATAGGATTTATGGATATATTGCACTGTGAGTGGCAAAAATTCTTCTTGTCTTGCTTCATCATCTATCGCAACAACAGCTAGCATAATGGTTTTTTTTGACTCATACCACACACTTCCACAAGCTTGCTTAGCGACATAATCTAGCTTGTAGTTTTCATCTAAATTTTGCAGAGATACTTTTATGGATTTTGCCTGCGTTTGAGGTTTTGCGTGCATTTTGCTCCTTTTTGACTTCTAATTTTTATCAACAAAAAAACGCATTATTTTAGCAAGCATAAACTTAAATTTATTTTATGATTGCATAAAAAATCACAATAAATTCTGTCTTTATTTTGAAAATTTCATTTTATTTACATATAAAAATGTATTTTTACTATTTTTTGTTAATTTTGGCACAAATTCTATCTTTTATGCTATCCCATAAATACACATAAAACAAAATGCAAAATCCTGCAAATATCATAATGCCACACAAAATCTGCCCCATACTAAATCCACTAAACACTCCATCTACGCTAAAATAAAGCCCCATTTGCACATCTGGCTCTCTCCAATACTCCGCGATAAATCGTGCCACTCCATAGCCTATGCCATAAATGGCGATAAGCGCACCACTTTTGCGCAAAAATCTAGCAAAAAATGCCACCACAAAAAATAGCACAATCCCCTCTAAAAAACTCTCCAAAAGCTGGCTTGGGTAGCGAAGTTCGCCATTTACAAGTATGCCTATTATTTGCCCGAAGCTATCATCATTTGGCACGATTCTGCCATAAAGCTCTTGGTTTAAAAAATTGCCTAACCTACCAAAAACATAAGCAAGCGGGACGCTAATGGCTAACAAATCCATTAGCGGTAAAAAGCCCTGTTTTTTGAAGCGACAAAAAAGCCACGACATAAGCAAAAATCCCACTGCCCCGCCGTGAAAACTCATACCGCTAATGCCAACAAAATTGCCATAACTATCAAAAGGGCTAAAAATCTCTAGCGGATTTCTTAGATAATACATTGTGTTTGTATCATAAATCAGCACATAGCCTATACGAGCACCCAAAATCACGCCCACTTCTGCCCACAAAAAATAGCTATCAATGGTAGATTCTGCAATGTTAAAACGAGTAGGATAGCGGCGAATAAAAAATTTTGCGATAAAAAACGCTAAAATTAGCGCGCACGCATAAGCGATACCATACCAATGCACTTTTAGCCCTAAAATGCTAAACGCCACAGGGTCAAATTGTGAATAAATCGTGTTCCAAAAGCTAAAATCTGCTTGATTAAAATCTATGTTCAAAGTTGCTCCTTATCGTGTAGTTGTGCGTAAAATCTAGTGTGAAAGCTAGTTTTTGATTTGGCGTAAAATCTACTGCGAATCTAAGACTTTGCCCTTTGTGGTAAGTCTAGGGTCGGTGTCGATATTTATCGTAAAAACTTTGTTAAACTCGATATACTCTAGCATACTTAGCAAACGATAATGATCAGTGGCTATGTCAAAATCATATTTGTTGTTTAATTTTAGCTTTAAAATAAAGCCTAGTGCGTGGGTATTAAACGGATAGGCATTTACAAGCATAAGCCTAAAAAATGTATATTTTTGGATAGGTGTTATTTCTTTTTCATCTTTTGGTTTAGAAGTTGTGTCTTTGCTTTTTGGCATAGGCAGGGTGTGTGGATTGTCGATAAATTTTTCTAATGCGTTATTTAGTTGGGATTTAAAAAGCAAAAACTCCTCGTGGCTCTTTACTCGCCCAACCCAGCATACATAAAGCCTCTCATCTTTTAGCACGACACTTACCATTACTGCTCCTAAATATGCTCTAAAATTGGGGGTAGGATCCTCACGCGCAAAATCCGCTCTCTTGCGTTTTTAAAAAAGATTTTGGGTGTATCATAGCAGATTTTTTCTGCAAGATAGGCAATGACTTTGTTGCCTAGAAGGCTAGAATCTATATGGATAGAATCTTTTGTGCGTGATAGTAGCTCATCGTAGCGCAAAAAATACATTTGTGGCGGGTTTGTAGAAATAAAAATCGGCATATTAGATTTTGCATTTTTTGTGTTTTTTTTGGTGAGATTTTTTGCGTCATTTTTGGTGCGAATATTTATCAGTGTAAAGCCTATTTTATAATGCAGTGATATTTCTACAAAGTCGCTATAAACAAAGGCTTGCAAGCAGATTTTGCTAGAATCTATTTTTTTAGATTTTGTAGATTTTGCATTTTTGGGGTTTGTCAAATCACAAAGGTTTGCAAAATCACGATTTTTTCGTTGGCTAGATTTTTTTAGTCCATATTTTACTACATTGCTCCCTAGCTCCCAAAGTAGCGCATATATATCATCGCTTGTAGATTTTGATAGATTAGATGGGCTATGTGTTTTTAGTTTGTTTGAGAGGGTTTCTAGCCCATTTTCTAGCCCTACAAAGCTAGCTTCTAAGCGCAAATTCACTAGGCAACGCAGAGGTAAAAACATACTCAAAAATCCTAATCTCGCTAGCGTGTAGCATAAGCCTTGAAGCATTCAGCCCACCATAGAGGCTATCGCCTAAAATAGGGTGTCCTATGGCTTGTAGATGGGCGCGGATTTGGTGTGTGCGCCCTGTGATTATTTGTGCTTCAAGCAGTGTTTTTTTGCCCTGTATAAATTTAGGCATTATTCGTGTGGTAGCAGATTTTAGCTCTGTATGGTGCTTTGTGTCTTTGTTTGGGGTTTTTGTGGTGGATTTTGGGATTATCGCTATGGATTTTGCAGATTTGCCTTTTTTGATTAGCAGGGGCAGTGATATTTGGCATTCATCATTGATGATTCCACTCACAATGGCGGTGTAGAGTTTATAAACGCGATTTTTGGCAAACTCTTCTATGGCTTTTTTAGCAAAATCGCTACCGCTTTTTACAAGTAGCAAACAGCCACTTGTTTGTTTATCTAGCCTATGAAGTAGCACCCATTGGCTATTTTTTGAAGCATTTTGTGAAATATCTTGCATTGCTTGGCATTGCTCTTGGATTTCATAGCTATCCATAAATGCGGGCTTATCCACACACAAAATATGACTATCTTGGTAGAGAATCTGCATTTTTTGGATTTGTGCTATGTGAAATTTAGTGCTTTTTGGCAGGGGGATTCTAGCAAGTGTTAGCTTTTTTCCATTTGCGCTTACAAGCCCTCTATCAATGAGTGCTTTTGATTTTGCGTTGGAAATGTTTAATTGCTCGCTTAGGAGTTTGTAGGCTTTTTGTTCTTGATTTTGGCGTGTATTTTGTGAAGTGTTTTGCACATATTTTTGAGGGCTTTTTTGCGTGCTGTTTGGTGCGCGTTTTTGAGGATTTTTTGGTGAATTTATTTGGGTAGATTTTGCTTTTTTTGCAAATGTTTTTGTCTGCTTTTGGGCTTTTGTGTTAGTTTTTTTTGTCGCCTTTTTTATTGTTTTGTTTATGGTTTTTTTTGGTATTTTTTTTTGCATTTTTTTGTCTTTTTAGTTTTTTGTTTGTTTAGCGCGATTTTAGCGCAACGCGTTGTTTATGGACTCTAGCAAGATTGATAATGAAATCTTAGAATCATCAATATAGCTTTTTTGCAACGATTGATAATTTTTGAGGTTGGATTCTAGCCTATCTTGCGCGATGACATAGGCATTTTTCACTTGCGAAAAAAGGGCTTTTTGATTAAAAATATGCTCCCCGCTTATTAGCACATTTTTAAAATACGCTGGCTCTAATGGGTTATGCCCGCCATTTTTGCTAAATGCGCCACCTAAAATGCTAATATCTGCGATTTTGTAGAGGTTGTTTAGCTCTCCTAGCATATCCACAAGCAATATTTTTGCCTCCCCTTTGAATGCTTTTTCATACCCCTCGCTTAAGCGCGTAAAATGCAGATTTTTGGATTCTAGCAGTTTTGCCACTTCGCCAAATCGCTCTGGGTGGCGCGGGATAATGGCTAGAAATTTATCGCTAGATTTTAGAGCATTTGCTCGATTTTCTTTAGAATCTAGCGTATTTTGCAATCCCTTTTTTGCTTCAAAATCTTTATTTTCAAAATCCCCCTCTTTAAAATCCTTGCTTGCAAAATCTTTGTCATTAAAATCCTTGCCAAACGCATTGATAAAGGCTTGCAAGATGATTTCTTCTTCGCCACTATGTGTGGAAGCTGCCAAAAATAACACCCCCTTTGGCTTCATATAATTACGAGTGATTTGCGGGGGATTGTGCGCTTTTAGGTTGCCTATGGCGTGGATATTTTTTGCCCCTAGTAGTTCTAAGCGAGATTTATCCTCATCGCTTTGGGCAAACACATTATCAATGAGTGCAAAAATATGGCGATAAAAAAAGGCAAACTTACGATAGCGAGGGAGTGAGCGAGAAGAGATTCTAGCATTTATTAGCATTGTTTTTGCGCTTAGATTTTTGGCTAGGGCAAAAAGATTTAGCCATAGCTCTGCTTCAAATACGCAAAGTAATTGTAGTGATGAAATGGGGCTGCTAGCGACTTTGTGAGATTTTATGTCGTTTTTTTTGCTAGATTTTTTGCTAAAAAAACATTTAGCAAAAAATGGCAAAAAGATTTCAAAAGGCAAAAATTCCACACGCACATTTTTTTTGTCTGCGTAGGTTTGCTTTGCTAGCGTGTAGCCTGTGTGCGTGATGGTGGTAAGCAAAATCTGTAAATTTTTGTGTTGTGATGTTGGATTTTTAGATTTTACAGAATCATTGTTTGTAAAATTTGGTTGTGTTTGTTTATCGCGCTGGCTAGGATTTTTGCCCAAAAGAAATGCCATAATGGATTCTAGCGATTTTACTTCGCCATAGGAGCAGGCGTGTAGCCACACTTGCGGGGTGAAATTTTCACAAAATCTCTGCGCAGAGCTTAGCCCCAAAAATCGCAATACAGGAAAAACAAACGGAAAAAATCTGCGCGGAATCGACAATCTATGCTTGCGCTTCAAACTTGTCAAAACTAACAGGGGCAAACTAACAACATACAAAACTAAACACGCAAAAAAATAAAAATAGCGCAATGTTGCCCCTTATTTTTTGGATTTTATGGATTTGGTGTGGTTTTAGATTTTTGCTTGTTTGTTTGGATTGCTTATTTTTTTATTTGTTCATTTTCTTGTTTTCTTGCCCGCTCTATCAAAATCTTATCGATTCTTTTTCGCAAATCCTCATCGTGTGCGCTTACCTCCCACATAGCCCTTAATTCGCTAGATTCTAGCTTGCTAAGCGGGTCTGCTTTTTTGTCGTCTTGTTTGTCTGTTTGCTTTTGTGTTTGCTTTTGTGTGGATTTTGGCTTTGCGCTATTTGTGCTTTGTGCTGTGTTTGGTTTGTCGCTAGAACTCCACCGCGAAAATGAATAAAATGCCAAAATAATTAGCAAAATAGCGATGATAAATTTCACTACCCCCGCAAATAAATGCCATAAACTTGCTAAAAAACTACTTCCACCCTCCGCTTGCACTCGCCTAGATTCTAAAAAACACACAAAGATTAACCCTGCTAAATTAAACACTAAAACAATGATGATATACCCAAACAGGCGCAAAAAACTCATTTCCACCCTCTTAAAACGCAATCTTTTTTTAATGTTTCATTGCGCATTATGCTATGCTTCTTGTTTTTCTGCCTTGCTTTTTGTTTTTTTCTTGCTTGCTTCAGGGGCAGATACTGTGCTACCCTCGGTAATGTATAAAATCCTGCCACAATGTGGGCAGTTTATGATTTCGCTACTTTGCAAAATATCTGAATACAGCTTGTCATTTAAGCGGATAAAGCATCCTCCGCAGGCTTGTTTTTTGACAGGGACTACGCTTGAGTCTTTTGCCCATCGGCGTATTTTTTCATAAAAAGTGATGACTTTTTGGTCGATGGAGGCGATATGCACCTCTTTTTTCTTAAAAATTTCTTGTTGTTGGGCTTTGATTTGGCTGATTTCTTTTTCGCAAACTTCTTTGGTTTCTTTGATATTTGCGCTTAGTTTTTCAAGCTCGGCATTTATCTCATTTATCTGAGCTTCCCTGCTAGTTATTTCTTTGTTTAGTCGCTCTATTTCGTTATTAGAATGTCGAATCTGCTCTTTTGCCAAATCTTCCTCTATGGCTAGAGTGCGTGCTTCTCTATCGGAGCGAGGCTCGATTAGTCGTTGTTGAATGTCCTCTATTTTTTTAGAATTATCGCTGATGATGGTTTCATTGCGCGTGATAGTTAGCCTTGCTTCTTCTTGCATTTCATCTATGGCGCGAAGTCTAGCTTCTTGCTTTGCTTTGTCGGTTAGTAGTTTGTCTAGTTTTGCCTGTCTTTCTTGCACTTGTGGGTCTAGCGCGTCTGCTTCTTTGTCGATTTGTGCTATGGCGATAAGCTGGGTTAGATTTTTATTCATCGTGTTCCTTTCATACATAAGAAAATGGGGAAAAATTCTCTAGCATTATACAATTAAGGCGTTTATTTTGCAAATGATTATGCAATATTTTTGCGAAATGTCGCTCACTAGCATAATGCGTAGCGTCTATCAAAGCGATATTGGCACATTTTGCGCTCATCGCATCGTGGTATTTTATATCGCTAGTGATTAGGCAGATTTTATCTTGGGTATGTTGTGGCGTGGATTTTGCATTTGGAGTAAAATCTGGCTTTATCTCGCCTTTTGCGATTTTGCTCCAAAAGCTAGCCGCACTGCCACAGACAAAATACACTTGCGATACCATAAAATCCTCTTTTGGTGCGCTATATGCGATATGTGATAAATCTAGTTTAGATTTTACCTGCTTTGCTAGAGTGGCGATAGGCGTAGGCGCAGTGGCGCAAAAATAAGTGAGATTATCACTACACACGCTAGCATTACTAAAGCCTAAAATCTCTTTTGCAAAATATTCATTTAAGTGGGTTTTATCAAAATTTGTATGTATTGCGATTAGGGCGCAGTTTTTTTGGATAAGTAGGCGTAGGATTTTAGCTGGATAACTTGAAGTGTCAAAACATTTAAGAGGGGAAAAAATAAGCGGGTGATGCGTGATAAGCAGACTATTTGGCGATAGATTTGTAGCAATGTCTAAATCCGCTTCAAGGCTTATAAAAATCTCGCTAATTTCTTGGCTATGATTTCCTAGATTGATTCCGCTATTATCCCACGATTCTTGCAAGGCAAAGGGGCTAATGCTATCTAAAATCTCATATATTTCTTGTAGTTTCATTGTCGCTTCTTTTTAATTTTTGGGCTATTTTTACTCATTTTTTGGTTTTATTGGTATCGTTTTATACAAAATCGATTCTGCTAGCAAAATCTATTTTGGTAAAAATCTATGTTTTTAAATGTAGATTTTAGCTAGAACTTGCCACGCTAGATTTTGCATTTGTTATCCGTGCTTCTCGTTCGTCCTCTTGCTCTTTATACAGCATAGCGCACGCTTTGGCAAGCTCGCGGATTTTTAGGATATAGTTTTGTCGCTGTGCGACTGAAATAGCCTTGCGCGCATCAAGCACATTAAAATAATGGCTTGAAAGCATAGTATAATCATACGCAGGCAATGGCAACTTAGCCTCTAAGCACCGCTTCGCCTCGCCCTGCGCGCTCTCAAACGCACCAAAAAGCATAGCAGTATCTGCCACTTCAAAATGATATTTGCTAAACTCAAACTCGCTTTCTTTATGCACATCTTTGTAATACACGCGCTGTTTAAGAGAATCTAGCCCCCAAAAAATATCAAACACGCTCTCCACGCCTTGAATATACATCGCAAGTCGCTCCACACCATAAGTGATTTCCACCGACACAGGCTCGCAGGGTAGCCCACCCACTTGCTGAAAATAAGTAAATTGCGTAACCTCCATACCATCTAGCCACACCTCCCAGCCTAGCCCCCACGCACCAAGCGTAGGAGATTCCCAATTATCCTCCACAAAGCGCACATCGTGCTTAGTCGTATCGATGCCAAGTTGCTTTAGCGACTCCAAATACAGCTCTTGGATATTACTAGGATTTGGCTTTATAAGCACTTGAAACTGATAGTAGCTCCCTAAGCGATTTGGATTCTCCCCATAGCGTCCATCAGTAGGACGGCGCGATGGCGCGACATACGCGACACTCCACGGCTTAGAATCCAAACTCCTAAGCAAAGTCGCAGGGTGAAATGTCCCAGCTCCCGCAGGAATGTCATAAGGCTGGACAATCAAACAACCCTGCTTTGCCCAAAAATCTTGCAACGCCAATAAAATATCTGAAAAACTTCGCACGAGATGTCCTTGTATGCTTACTTGCAATGCGGAAAAATGCCTAAATATGCAAAAAAGCAAAAATATAAACGCAAAAAAATCACTGAAAAAATAAACCCTAAATTGTATAAAAAAATGCTTAATATTTGATTTTGATTTTGAAATGTGTTTATTTGATATATTTATTTTTAGATTTTGTAAAAACTTGAAACATACAAAACTTTGAAATCTAAGAATTGTGTTTTTGTTGTTTTTGTAGTTATTGCGAGCCTTGCATTTTATCAAAACACAAGGCGTGGCAACGCTAGTTAAGCGTGGCAATCCAACATTTTATCGTCATTGCGAGAATCTAGGCTTTTGTTAAAAAAAAACTAGATTCGTGGCAATCCATATCATAATGCAAAGAAAGTAGATTACCACGCGTTGTATTTTAATAAAATGCAACGCTCGCAATGACAGCATTATTTCCACCTCCATTGCGGAGGGGGATTAAGGGGGTAGGTTTCTTTGTCATACAAAAAATCCTTGTCGGTCTTAGGGCGTGTGCGCGAAGCATCCAAAACATTAACCATTGTCGGACTTAGGTTTCGCAAGAAACCGAAGTATCTCAAAGCGTAGCTTCTTTATAAAATCTAAAAACGCCAATAGAGATATTTCTTTTTGAAGTTTTTAAGCGGTTAAAGAAGCGTAAAATGGGGAGTAAGATTTTTTGATTTTGCATAAATTGCCACAAAATTTGACACAAACGCGACTAAAAAAAACTCATCGCCCTCGCTAAAAAAATAGCAAAAAGCAAAGAGTTTGACACAAACGCTTTTTAACAAGTAGCTTATGAGCTAGGCAAAAAGCTATTCTAAAATCTGCAAAATCATCAAAAAGCTAATGGCTTTTTATTTTCTTGCGATTTTTAGCAAAAATCCTTAATGCCTCTGCACAAATTGACACAAAAACAAAAAAGAATCTAGCACAAAACTACGCAAAAACTTTTAGCAAAATCGCTACACAAAAGGCAAGCTACAAACAAGCCTCCAAAGCACGATA
>NZ_JBSIUV010000025.1:0-38810 GCF_053654515.1 Helicobacter sp. T3_23-1059
GTTTTGTCTTAAGTTGTCTTGAGCCATTTTTAATATAAACAAAAATATTTTTAGCATTCGCGTCAATAGCATTTTTTATAGCTTCGTTAAGTGGAATAAGTCTAGCGATAGACGAATCGCCTTTAACGGTTTTGGCTGTTACTTTTGTAGCAAAGTAATTACTCATAAAAATCTCCTATGATTTTATGTGGTGCAATTATACACTACTACAAATAAAATTACAATATATTATCCAATCCATAAAGTGCATAGACTAATGAATCTAGCTTTGGTTGGAGGGATTTGAGAGTTTGTGTGCTGTCTATGCCTCTTTCAAATTTGTCCTTTTGTGCTTTGTAAGCTATGTCAAAGAGTGATTCAAACTCGGCTAATTGCGCTTTGCTTGGGATTATGATAGGGATTTGCCGAAAATCGTTTATTTGTAGATTCACGGTCGCATTTATAAAAGCCCTTTGATAGTCAAATAATAACCTAGAATTTAACAAAGCCACAAAATAAAAATTTGGCAGATTCGTTTGAGTATATAAACTCATAGCGGCGACATCATTTACCGAAACGCCTTTTAGTCTAGCTTTGATTAAAATGCTATGTTCATTTAAAATGTTATTCCAACAAAATCCCTCTTTAAAATAAAATTGTGGATTGCGCACCACAGGCATTCCCTCGCCCTTTTTACCCGAATTTTCTTTTAAGAATCTCACATTTTCCACGCTCCACGCGATATAATAGGGCGTGGGCAAATACCAGCGATTGCCATCTTTATCGCCTTTATCATAAGGCACAAAACATTTGGGCGAATCTATGCCGTTTAATTTCTCATCATCGCTAAGATTTTTTATATCTGCTATGCGCTCATCATCTATAATGCGATAGATAAAGCCCTGCCCGAAAATATCGCGCTCAAATTTTGCCTTTGCACTATCAAAAATCTCCCAAATTTCACCCTCGCTTTTGCCCTCCAAAAATGCAAGGGCTTCTTTTTTGTCTTTGAAATGTAGTCCTAAATCTTGGCAAACTTGCTTTGCTTTGAATAGCTTTTCTGCCCTAGCTTCCCTTGTGCGTGTGGATTCCTTGCTCCCCTCGCGCACAGCTATGAATCTGCCGTTATTTGCGGTGGCTAGTCCTTGCCCACCATCTGTGATAAGCCCTAGTAATGTCAAATCGCCCTCTTTTAGCGAATCGCGGTAGCTTTGAATGTCTAAATGATTTTTGGATATTTTTGCCGAAGTATCGATTTTGCTTCGCCAGCGCGACATTAGGGCTTTTATGGATTCGTTAAATTTTTCATAAATCGCTAGATTGTATTTGCTTGGTTTGAAAATCGTTTGTGAGTTGGCGTTTTGATAAAGGCTTTGGGCGATTTGATAGACTTGTGGATTATCAAAATCCTTTGTGGCGTCTATAAATCGTAGTTCGTTATCTTTGGCAACTTGGCATTTGGCAAACTGCGTGATGCAAGTATCCACCATAGCCGCGTAAAAGGGATTTGCGCTATCGCAAATAAAATGCAATGAATTATCTAAAAGCAATTTGCGTAAATTTGCCTTTGTGTTTATCGTCCAAAAGGTTTTAGGTGTGATGAGTGAGATAATGCCCCCTTGTGATATGAAACGAAACGCGCTGAAAAAATATGTAGATTTCAAAGTATCGTTGCGGGATAAAAATTGTTTGCTAAGTGAGATAAGATTTTGCCATTGTAGATGTTTGAGCGAAGTGTTGTGTCTAATGAAGTCTGCGATAGAATGGTAGAGATTAAATCCGTCTATGTAAGTGATAACTTTATTCATAAAAACCTTTGAAACCCCCACCGCAACGGCTAAGTGAGGGGGCTACGAGGATATATCTCGTAGGGGAGTGGTGGAATTATGTCGCAAGTTTGCTTAAAATTTCCTTAAATTTTAGCTAATTTTAAGTTTTTAAACATTGTGTCATTGCACTTGTAGCGTTTTGGCAAAATTAAGATTCGATGATTTGGATTTCATTAGAATCTAGCTCGTAGAGGGCATAGACTAGCGAGTCGATTTGGGATTGTAAATCTTTGATTTTTGCGTCATATTGAGGTTTCGCAGAAACCGAAATATCTTTGTTATCATTTTGAGCGGAGCAAAAAATCTCTTTTGTTGATTGAGACACTTCGCTTTCTTGCGAAAGCTCAGTATGACAAAGATTTTTTGCCTCCAAAATTTTATCGACTAGATTTACAATCTCATCGGCGATTTTTTGGATATATCGCGAAACTAGATTCTAATCCGTGCGGAATGCTATGTCGTAGTTTATAATAAAGTCTGTTTCCTCATCGCTTAAATCATACAGCGGACAAATTAGCCTATCGATTTCATCGATTATGTGTTTTGATTTGCGGAGTTTGTAGGTTTTTACGCCATTGCTAAAATCTGCGTTTTTCTCTATATCGCTTTCATATTTTTCGCCCAAATCGCATAATTGTTTTAGGACTTTATCGCTAAATTTTGGGATAGGAAATCGCTCAAATTCATACACATAGCTATCTCGCCCATTAGAATAAGCATTTCTAAACCACCAAAACAAATTGCTTGACATTAGCGCGACTAACGCTTTTGAATCGCTCACCGCAAAACTTTTTTCTTTGCTAGATTCAGTAGAATAACTTGTATATAAATCATAATATCTACCGCCTGTGCTTCTATAATAGATTTGCTCATCGCCATTCATTATGTCTTTTAGCGTGGGTTTTTTGGCATAGAGTTTTTGCATTATAGATTTTTCGATAGGCAAACTAATTTTGCAAAATGCGCCATTTTTGATAAAATCAAGCGAATCTACAAAGCGCAATTTGTCGATTATCTCTGCGATAGAAGTAGTGCTGTGGCGTAGATTTACCTTTGTGGTAAAGAGATTTTTGGCTTTTGTAAGTGTCTTGGCAAAGTTTATGATACTTACTCGCTGGTCTGCGTTTGGGAAAATCCGCGCTGGGGCATTGCCATAGTTGCTAACCTCAATCCATTCGCAATTCTCCAAAAGCATTTTATGCAGGGCAATATTTGACTTACTACTTGTTACGCTAAGTGGGACAATGTAGCTAAGATTGCCATTTTGGGCGAGTAAGTCAAAGCCCTTTTCGATAAAAAGTTTGTAAGTATCCAAACTGCCTTGCGTAGCGTGTTTATAGGCGTTTTTAAATTTTTGCTTTTGGGATTCATCGATTTTCGCACCGTAGGGCGGATTGCCGATGACAATGTCAAAAGATTCTATGCCAAACATATACGCGCTGTCAAAAAACTGCGCTGGTTTGGTATTGCTAAATGGGTCGTAGTCTAGGATAGGATTGTCCGCGAAATCTTGTCGCTGGACAGCTTGAATGGTGGTGGCGATTTTGGTGCGTAAAGTCATATATGCTTTTTGGATAGCGGATTTGGAGCTGTGAGCGTCATTGCGAGATTTTGCGTTAGGATTTGCCTTTTGTCCCCCCTCCCTTGCGGAGAGAGGGCTTAAGGGGTGGGTAGATTCTGTGTTTGAAAATTTTGCGGGACTATTATTTTGCGCTTTTAACCCACCCCCTGTATCCCCCTCCGCAAGGGAGGGGGAAAGTGTGGAGTCGCCACGCAATGACGATTTTGCGTGGGCATTAAAGTATGCTTCGCGCAAAGATTTTAGCTCACGCATATCGTTTTGATAGCCGTCATATTGCAGGGCATTATCTTTTGGCAAAGGCAAAAGAGAATTTGCGCTAATGAATTTAAATTCTAAATTTGGGAGGGGATTTGGCTCTTTATTATCGCTAAAATCCTCATCAATGATAAGGGATAGAAAGCAACGAAGTCGCGCGATTTCTGTCGCCATAGGCTGAATGTCAATGCCATAAATGCACTCTTGCAAAATCGCTAATTTGCGCGTATAAGGTGGGCGTGTGTCGCCTAAATCGCTTTGGATACGGATAATCTCACTCAAAATCCCCATAGGAAACGCGCCCGAACCACAAGCGGGGTCTAGGATTTTTAAGGTGGATAATTCTTGTAGGATTAGCGTGGAAGTATTTTTGTCATATTGAGCGTTTGGAGAAATATCCCTGCTTTTGTCATATTGAGGCTTTGAAAAAGCCGAAATATCTCTATTTTGTGGCGTTTGAGATACTTCGCTTTCTTGCGAAAGCTCAGTATGACAAGTGAATTGAGAATCTGGATTGCCACGACTTTGCTTCGCAAAATCTCGCAATGACGAATCGGCATTGATTGCTTGGGCTTCGCCTCGCGATGACGAATCGGGGGAATCTACCCACCCCCTAACCCCCTCCGCAAGGGAGGGGGAAATCAAAGAAAGCCCCTCCCCTTGCGGGAGGGGTTGGGGTGGGGTATTTCTCGCAAGGGAGGGGGAAGATTCAAACACAAGGTTTTCTAAAAACGCAGAATCTACCTTGCCCTTTAAGTGCGTTTGCAAATGCGCTAAAATCGCGCTACGCACCATATAGCGCACGATTTCTCGAGGCGTGTAGTAGCTCCCTGTGGCTTTACGAAGGGTGTTTTTATCTAGTTTTTCTACTTTGTTGTCCGTAAAAAGTTGAGATAAAAGGCTCTCAAACACCGTGCCTAGCAACTCTGGGTCGAGGGCTACTTCTTGCTCACTAGGGCTTTGCTCATCAAGCGTGAAGTTATACCTATCAAGCAGGGCAAAAAGATTGCTAAAAGATTGATTTGGGATATGTAGGTCGTGGAGATGGGCGTGTGGATTTTGTGTGCTAAAAAAGTCATTGTCCTGCGGGCTAAATAATCCGCCATTTAGATAGGGAATCGCGCTTAAAAGGTTAATGATTTGCTCGGGCAAAAAGTCATAATTTCTAGATTCACGAGGCGTGTTTAGCGTGGTAAAAAAGAGTGGCTCTAACACTTCGTGGTAATAATCTTTGCTTAAATTTGTATCCCAAATCGCGCAATTTATAATGCCTTTTTTCTCCAAAAATTTGCAAAATAAGATTCTGCAAAGTAGTCGCAAAACAAAACTGCGCTTGTCATACTCGCTAGCGTGTGTGGGGAAGTGGCTATGCTCTAAAATCTCTAAATATTGTGTAATGATTTTGTTATAAAACTCTTTGCTTACGGGCTCTTGGGAGAATGCTAGCTCTAAATCGCTTTGTGTGAGGCTCTGGGATTTTTGGGCTTTTTTGATGAGTTCGGCTAGGGCTTTTTGCGCGGTGGCGGTTTTAGCGTGTCCTAAAATGTAGCTTTGGCGTTTTAGGTTGGAGTAAGTGGGTTTGTTTGCCTCGTAGTCGTAACCGCTAGTAATCAATGATAGGCGAAATTCGTTTGACGCGGAATCTTTTAGCGATAAATCGTGGAGCTTGCCACTCGCTTCGTCAATAGACGCTTTAGTCTTATTTTCTCGCTCGTGGCTTCGCAACCCCGATTTTTGCTTCGTTTCACTCGCAACCCGTTGGGTCTCATCTAAAATACTTCCGCGCTGAGTTGCTCGGTTGTCATTCTCATCAAAAATCTTAGAATTTGCTTTTTTTGTCATTGCAAGAGGATTCGTAGAATCCTCGTGGCAATCTATGCTTTTATTTTGGATTGCCACACTCGCTTCGCTCGTTCGCAATGACGATTCTGGGGAATTTGGATTGCCACGATTTTGCTCCGCAAAATCTCGCAATGACGAATCGGGGGAATCTACCCACCCCCTAACCCCCTCCGCAAGGGAGGGGGGATTTTTGGAGTCGCCGTGCGCAAGGGAGGGGGAATCAAATGCAGAATCTCCCGCAAGGGAGGGGGAATCGTTATAAGCCCCTCCCCTTAGCCGAGGGGTTTGGGGTGGGGTATTTTTCGCTAACGAGGGGGAATCTGGCGTGTGGAAAATCGCTATAATCGCGTCTAATCCTGCGTGTTTTAGGATAGATTTTAGCTCGGTGTGGATGCCCACTTTTGCGCGGACGCTCTCACACTCAAAGATATATATGCCAAAATTTTTATTGCTAAGTTTGAAGTTTTCACAAATGGCGGTTTGGGATTTTAGTATGCTGTGGGGCAATGCGCGTTTGTTTGGCTCTATGAAGTGGATTTGCGGGAAAATCTCTACTAAAATCGCTTTGAATGATTCTATCTCAAATGCGTGTTGTGTGAAGTGTGCGATTTTGTCGTTCATTTGGTGTCCTTTGTGTGATTAGTTTTTGTCATATTGAGGGCTAAGCCCGAAATATCTCTATGTTTGATGTGCGAGTGAGATATTTTGGATTCTTCGGTCGCTGTCGCTCCCTCAGAATGACAAAATGGGGTGGTGGTATGACAAGATTGTTTTTGTGGATTGCCACGACTTGCGCTTGGCAAGTCTCGCAATGACGGGGCTACTTGGTTTGCCACACTCGCTTTGCTCGTTTGCAATGACAACCCACCCCCTGTATCCCCCTCCGCAAGGGAGGGGGAAAGTGTGAAATTGCGCTCTGCAAGGGAGGTGGATTTTTGGAAGTCGCCACGCGCAAGGGAGGGGGAAGATTTGGCAAAATCCGCATTCGCAATGAATGGGGAATCAAATGCAAGTCCCTCCCCTTGCGGGAGGGATTTAGGGTGGGGTTCTTTGACAAGGGAGGTAGAATGTGGCGTGTGGAAAATCGCTAAAATCGCGTCTAATCCTGCGTGTTTTAGGATAGATTTTAGCTCGGTGTGGATGCCCACTTTTGCGCGGATACTCTCACACTCAAAGATATATATGTCAAAATTTTTATTGCTAAGTTTGAAGTTCTTGCAAATAGCGGTTTGGGATTTTAGTATGCTGTGGGGCAATGTGCGTTTGTTTGGCTCTATGAAGTGGATTTGCGGGAAAATCTCTACTAAAATCGCTTTGAAAGATTCTAACTCAAATGTGCTTTGCGTGAAATGTGTGATTTTGTCATTCATTTTGTATCCTTTGTGTGATTTGGTGGAAATGCTGAAATGGAGAGCTGGATTTGTGGGGTTTTGTCCTCTGTGGAGGGCGTGGGATTTTCTCTTGGGATTTTGTCTTGGCATTGTTGATAAATGCGCTCAAAATCCTCTTTGCTCTTTGCTTTGTCAATGTCTTTGTAGAGATTTGTCAAAATCCCTTTGTCTAGCACACGCACGATTGTTTCTATTTGTGCCTCGCTTAGAAAATCCATAGCGTTAAGCGTTTTTAGTCGGGCTTTTTGGACTTTGGGGTCTTTTGTGGTGTTTGGGATTTCAAATAGCGTGTCTTTGTGTGGTGCGCTAAATTGGGATTTGTGAAACTCTACAATGCGCTCTATATCGCTGTAATGCTGTGTGGTTTGGGATTTGGTAGGCTTTGTGGGTTTGGTGTTTATGCGGGATTTGAGATAGCGCGCCATTGTGAAAAAATCGCTTGGATAAACCTTAGATTTTCTAGAATCTTCGCTGTGAATGGCGTAAAAATAGTTATTGCCACTTGGATTTTTCATATAGCAAAAGCATTGCAAAGTATCCGTGATAAAGGTGCGCGATTTTGGCTTTAGCGCGTGTATGCGAGCAAACTCATCGGGATTATTTACATAGAGCTTTTTAATGTCGTTTAAAAACTCCGTATCATCACTTTTCTCATCTTGCTCTTTGTAAATCGTATCGCTAAAAAGCTTTTGTGTGCCAAACTCCTCGCTACTATCATAAATCGCGCTATCTTCCCCAAAAGTGAAATGAAAACTTTGGAGCTTTTGATATGCCTTAGCGTTAAATCCTAAAATCGCATCGCCTAAATTGCTAGGCTTAAAATTATAAATTTCAATTTGCTTATGTGGCGTGCCTACGCGGTTTATACGCCCGATTCTCTGCATTAGATTTGTGGCACTCCACGGGGAGTCGTAGTTTATGATGATATGTGAGCGGTGGAGATTTACTCCCTCTGCGAGTGTGTCGGTGGTGATTAAGATATGAAAATCATCTTTTTTAGATTCGTAGTTTGCATCAAAGTTTTCGCGGATAGCTTGGGCGTTTGCCTCGCGGTTTGAAGCGTCAATTTTTAGGACTTTGTGGTTTGCTAGATTTGTCGCTAGATAATCCGCACTTGCCTTTGCCTCTGTGAAAATGATGATTTTTTCGCTTTTTTGGGTTTGAAAAAAGTCTTGCAACTTGGCTTTGAGTTTGTCTAATTTGGGGTCGGTATGTATTTCTTGCCATTTGGCTAGCAAAGTTTGGAGTGTGGCTAAATCAGATTGTAAATTTGCCTCATAGCTTGGAGCAAAATCCTCTTTTTGCAATATAAAGGCTTTGTCTTTGTCTAAATACTGCGCGATTTTCTCGCTCCCCTCATCGCTTAAAATATCATCGTAGAATGTGTAGAGATTGCTTAGGTATTTTGGGATTGCGATTGTGCCGTTGCTAAACATTTTTAGAAACGCTTGCAAAGAAGTGATTTGGGCGTTTAGTGTGGCTTTGAATGCTTCCATACTTGATTCAAAGCGTTTGAATGAAATGATTTTGATAAGCCCTGCTAGGCTTTGGGCTTTTTGGGTGAAGTTGCTTTTGCCGTATTCTTGCTCAAATTTTGCTTTTCCGTTTTCATTTAGATTTGGATAAATGAGGTAGCGAAAGTAGCCAAACTTGCCTATGGAGTTTTGCTGCTCATTTAGCAAATACAGCGTGTTTAGAGCTAGGGCGTGGGCTTTTTCTCCCAAATCATAGAGCAATTCTCTTGGTGGCAAAATCTGGGGAAACACAATATCTTGCTCCGCTAGATTTCGCGCAAAACTCTCAATACTCGTAATATCCGCCCTCGTGCGCCGAACCATAACAAAGCGCAATAATTTCTCTTTAATGTGCTGTGAAATGGCTTGGAGGTTTGCTTTTTGGGCGTTGATTGTGTCGAAGTCATCTTTGCTAAACGCGGATTCTAGCTCTTTTTTGATTTTTTTAAAATCGCTTTTTAGCGGGGCGAAAAAGGCTTCTAAATTGTCTATGTCCTCGATATTGCAAGCGAGTTTGTCTTGGAAAAGGCAAAGTTGGGATTCTATATCTTGTGGGGAGTTTTTCTGCGGGGTGGCAGAGAGCAAAATCACTTTTTTGCGCGCATTTTTAGGGGTCGGCGTCTTTGTGATATTTTGCAGGGCTTCATACCGCCCTGTGCTTGTGTGGGCTAGGTTGTGAGACTCATCGATGATGATTAGGCTATATTCGCTAGGATTTTTGACTTGCTTTTGGAGCATATCATAGCTTAGCACTTTGCGGTGATTTAGCCGCACTAGCTCTAAATGCTCCTCCCAATTTGCCTTTAAGGCTGCTGGGCAAACGACAAGGGATTTAAAATGTTCATCTTCGCTTTCAAACTTTTTAGCAATGATTGAGGCAATGAGAGTTTTGCCAAGCCCTACGACATCGCTTAGGAAAAAGCCGTTGTATTTTTGCAGTTTATCTAGCCCCTCGCTTACGGCGGTAAGCTGATAATCGGGCTTTTTAAACCCGCGCGGGAAAAAGGATTTAAGCGTAGAATCTACTTTGATTTTGTTTAGTCCAAAGTATTGCATTAAAAGTTTGTAATAAATCTCTTTTGGGGTGCATTCTTTGAGATAGGTGCGCTCTTTTATGGTGGATTCTAGCCTGAGGGCGTCCTCGCTTGTAAGCGCGATAGATTTGCCCCAAAGCTCCTCAAACTCAAAAAGCGCGTAGCCTATATCATCGCTATCTCTAGATTCGAGATTAAACTCGTAGTTTTTATACAAGCCGTTTTGGCTTAGATTTGAGCTACCTACGATAAGTGAGCCGTTGTAGTTTGTCTGCCCTGTGTGCGATGTGGTAGGCTCGGTGGAGAAAATGTAGAATTTTGCGTGGGTTGGCTTGTCTTTGATGATGCGGATTTGGAGTTTGGACTCTTTTAGCGCGGTGATGAGTAGCTCAAATGAAGTCTCGCTTGAAGCGCAATATGGCGCGGTGGCAAAATGCTCGGCTTGTGCGTGGTAAAAATTGTCCTTAAATGTGGCGAAAATCTCGTGTTGTTTATGCGGATTTCGCGCTAAATCCTCTGCTAAATGGTTTAGTTTGGCAGTTTGTAAATCTGCGTTTAATCCCACGAGAATGCGGATAGATTGAAATTTCGCGATTTTAGGCGTAAGCAAATCCCATAAATGTCTAAATCCGCTTGCACGAAAAAAGCCTATGAGAAACGCTAAGTGCGTGATTTTTATGCTATCGTTGTTGATAATATCTTTGAATTTGTTTAAAAGGGTGTTTGGGTCGGTGTTGTTTGTGAATTTGGAATTTGTGGGTTTTTGACTTGGGGCTATGGATTTGTGATTATCATTAGTGTGGGGATTTGTTGTGGTGGGATTGGTGTCTAAAGTTTGGGTTAGATTTTGGTTGTTATTAGAGAGAGAGAGAGATGGCTTTATTTTGAGAATGGTTTGTATTCATTTTGTCCCCTTAGAGTTTTGTATTTTTTGTTTATTTTTGTTTTAAATTCTGTATTTGGCTTTGTCATTGCGAGCGCAATTTATTGCGCGTGGCAATTTATTTTTTGTCATATTGAGTTTGCGTAGCAAACGAAATATCTCTCTTATTGTCATATTGAGGCTTGAAAAAATCGAAATATCTCTAGATTCTAGATTTGTTTGAGATACTTCGCTTTTTGACAAAAGCTCAGTATGACAAGGTTATAGATTGCCACGATTTGCAACTTTAAAAAACGCAAAATCTCGCAATGAGGGCAAACACAAATAGAGATACTTCGCTTCACTCAGTATGACAATTTAAGCCCCACAACCTAGCAACTATAAGTCGTGATAAACTCAAATGGGTGTGGGCGTCCCTCCCACGGCCACACTTCGCTTTCAAATTTATATTGCTTGTAAGTTTGGATAAATTCCTCGCTAAAGACTTTGCCCTGCTTTAGGTAGTCTTTGTCTTGGAGCATTTCCTCGATAGCGTGGCGGAGCGTGTGTGGGAGCTGTTTGATACCTTTTTCGCGGATTTCATCAAGCGTGAGGGTAAAGAGATTGACTTCCATAGGCTTGCCAGGGTCGATTTTGTGCTCGATTCCATCTAGTCCTGCCATAAGTAATGCGCTAAATGCTAGGTAAGGATTGCTCGAGCTATCGGGGAATCGAAACTCCATTCGCTTTGCTTTTTCGCCACTATTGTATGGAATCCGTATGCTAGCAGAGCGATTTTGCGCAGAATAAGTGAGAATGCTAGGGGCTTCAAATCCGGGGATTAGCCGTTTATAAGAGTTTGTGCTAGCATTGGTAAAGGCTGCTAGCGGGCGGGCGTGCTTTAGCACTCCACCTAAGAAATGCAATGCCATATCACTAAGCCCCTGATAGGCGTTGCCTGCAAAAAGATTTTTGCCACCTTTCCAAATGCTTATATGCGTGTGCATCCCGCTTCCATTGTCGTTATACAGGGGCTTTGGCATAAATGTCGCAGTCTTGCCATTTAGGTGTGCTACCATTTTTACGACATATTTAAATTTTTGCACATTATCCGCAGCTTCGACTAGCGTGCCAAACTTCACGCCGATTTCGCCCTGCCCTTGTGCGACTTCGTGGTGGAGGACAAAGGTTTCTAATCCCACTTGGTTTAGCACTTTTACCATTTCAGCGCGCAAATCCATCATACTATCCACAGGAGGCACGGGGAAATAGCCTCCTTTTATGCCCGGGCGGTGTCCGATATTTACGCCATCAAACTCTTTGTCGCGATTCCAATCGCCCTCTTCTGTGTCGATTTCGTAGTATTGGCAATTCACCGCGCTTTTGATTTTGATAGAATCAAAGACAAAAAATTCATTTTCAGGTCCAAAATACGCCACATCGCCGATGCCGCTAGATTTTAGGTATTCGCTTGCGCGTTTAGCGATAGAGCGGGGGCATTTCTCATAAGGCTCGTTTTTGTAAATATCCCAAATATCACAAAACACCACCACGGTGGTATCTGCGGTAAATGGGTCGATGAAATATCGCACAGGGTCTGGGATAAGAATCATATCGGATTTGTTGATAGGCTGCCACCCCTCAATCGAACTCGCATCAAAGGGAATACCCTCGAAACTATCCTCGCTCACGGCATTTGCGGAAAATCCAAGATGATGCCACACGCCTTTGATGTCTGTAAATCGAAAGTCGATAAACTCTACTTCATTTTCTTTGCAAAATGCAAAAAACTCCGCAACCGCCTTTTTGTCAATGGCTTTTTTGCTCATTAGGTTCTCCTTAGTTAGAATGTGTTAGCAAGGGCATAAAGAAGTGGAAAGTCTATGAGGGGAGTTGCATTTGCTTTGAGGCAGAATCTGCATTGTGGTTAAGCTCATAAGCTTGTAAGTCAGATGCGTTTATAAGCCTGCGGGGTTTTGCAAGACTTATAAATGTGATAAGAAGTAGCATTATGCAATCCCTTTTAGGCTTGACTTCTAGTAGCACAATGCGAGAGAATTTTAGCATTTTTTGATTATTTTTGAGAGAGATTTGGGAATTTTTCGCGCTTGCTTGTGTAGATTTGACATAGATTTTGGGTAGATTTTGTGTGGTGCATTTGTAAGGTAAAGGGATTTTATACTTTTTGGTTTTTTTGTTTTGGTGGTATCGGTAGCAAAATCAAAAATCCACACATTTGCGCACGCCCAAAACACAGCCTGCAAAATTCACATTATGCGAGGTGTTAGTATGGTTTGCAAAATCTTTGGCTTTTTGGCTAGAATCTACATAAATATCTTTAGCAAAAATATCGGGTTTTTGTAGGGACAAATTTATTTTTGTAATGCTAGGGTAAGAATCTTTAAGGCTAGTGATAATATCATCTAGGGCATTTTCTAGCAAGTCATATTCGCGCTTTTTTAAGCATTTAGCGATATGCCCTGCTAATGCCACATAGTCTAAATACGCGTTTTGTTTTTCATAGCTTATGTTTGCATTGACTAGCACTTTTTGCGGGCTTTCTCTCTCTTGTGGAAGTATGCCTATGATAGCCTCCACACATAGATTTTGTATCAAAATCTCATATTGATTTTGCATAGCAAATACACCTAAATCCATCTACTAAATGCAATTTAGGGGCTGATTATAGCACCTTGCCTTCTTGCCCTTTAAAAAGTCGCATTATATTTGGGATATGCGTGTAGAGGATTATTAGCCCGATTAGCACGATTGGCGTGTGGCTATTGATTTGTGCGGTTATGTCTATGCTGGGGGGAAGCGAAAAAACTGCTGGAATGATAAAAGTAAGCACCACGCCACTTAGCACACCTGTGAGGGAGGATAGCGAAGATACTTTGAAAACTTTGCCGACAACGCCCCACACCACAAGTCCTAATGCCCCCTCAATAGGCATTAGCAAAATCACAGAGCCAATCGCAGTAGATACGCCCTTGCCACCTTGAAATCCTAAATAAGGGCTATAACAATGCCCAAGCACCGCTAATATCGCCATAAACCATTGCGCCCCATAAGGCAAGCCAATCATTTTTGCTAGCGTGATGATTAGCGTGCCTTTTATCGCATCTAGTATGAGTGTGGCTAGCGAGATTAGTTTAGCGTTTTTAGGGTCGCGCTCTTTTAGTGCGCGATAGACATTTGTCGCACCGATAGAGCCTGAGCCCACTTCGCGCAAATTGATTCCATATAGGATTTTGGTAAGCATAACCCCAAAGGGTATCCCACCCACAAGAAATGCGAACAAGTAAAACCAAAGGTTGATATAGTTGCTAAAAATGTCCATTTTTACTCCTTTTGTGTGGCGATATTTTTTAAGATTTAGCGTTTTTGTTTTGTGTATTTTGTCGTATTTGGTGCTTTATGGCGATGATTTAAAGCTAGAAATACTAACACAAAAAGGATAATTTAGCACAATGCAAAAACAAATGCACCAAAATCTAAACAAGACAAAATCTACATATAAAAACCCTGCGTATCGCTCGCATTTTATTTGCTTTTTGCCTTGCATTTAGCTCGCATTATTTAAAATAGCCTAGCAAGCAAAATCCTTATTATCTTTCATTCTTTCATTGCGCGTGCTTAATATATTTATCTTTTTTTAAAAAATCAATGAAATGTAAGAAAATTTTAGAATTTCGTTTTTTTTTTTTTTCTAAATGTTAAATTTGAACGATTATAATTTTATCGTTTCTATGCCAAAAATGAGAATCTAAAATCTGCTAGATTTTGCTTTCAATTTTTTGGTGTTTTTGTGGCGTTTTTGGTTTTTTGTCGCTTTTTGTCGTTTTTATGTAGGTTAGATTCTCGCATAAAAGCTGGGGTTTTATAGGGTTTTGTAAATCTAGCCCCCAAAAAAATCTAAAAAAAGCAAAATCTAAATCCCCACAAATCCCCCATAAATGACAAGGTAAAACATAGCAAAATGGCATAGAAAGACAACAAGGAGTAAGGAGAGTAGATGCGCTATACATTTCTCATCGCCGCGATAATCTTTGTCGGTGGATTTATAGTGGGAAATGGCGCGTATAGCCTCTATAATGCGGATACTCTAAGCTACCTCTCTAGCGATTCTAGCGCGTGCAATAACTGCCATGTGATGAATGAAGTCTATGCTGATTATCACAAGGCATCTCACCACGAGCTAAATTGCATTGAGTGCCACTTGCCTCATTCATTTGTGCGCAAATGGGCTGCAAAAGCCCAAACAGGCTTAGGACACGCTTATCATTTCACTTTTGATAAGTCTTTGCCACAGCATTTTAGTGCAAATGATGATACAAAAAAATGGGCGCAAGAGAATTGTATCCGTTGCCACGGCGACTACGCACACAACGCCATAAACCCAACGCTAAATCCATACAGCACAAAAGACGCGCTAAATTGTGTCTCTTGCCACAGCAGTGTGGGGCATTCACGCTAGATTTAGCAAAATCCAAAAACACCAACCAAACAACAAAGGAGTAGAAAATGAGCAACAACAAAAAATTGTGGGGAATCCTAGCCATAGGCTTAGTGGTGGGATTTATCGTAGCTTACATCACAGCAGACATAGGAGTAAAAAAAGGCGAGCAAATCGCCCTTGCTTCGGCAAATATGGCAGGGATTAGCGATGAAGATCCTAGATTTACCACTTGGGGTAAGGCTTTCCCTGAGCATCTAGACTCGTATCTAAGCGGCGCAAATGCAGAGCCAAAGCCCACAGATTTTGGTGGCAATCTCTCATACAACAAACTTGATAGATTCCCGCAATTAGTGAGAATGTGGGCAGGGTATCCTTTTTCGGTGGATTTTAATGAGGAGCGACATCATTTCTATATCCAATCTGATCAAATGAAAACCGCTAGAAACAATAAAGATTTGCTAAATGCAGCGGGGCTAAAGGCATTTGGCGGGCAGCCCACCGCGTGTATGAACTGCCATAGCGGCTGGACAAAATGGCTTATCGATAATGTAGCGGATGGGGATTTTGTGAAATTTAATAGCGCGAAATATTGGACTATGATAAAAAATGTCCCTACAATGGATAATCAAGCCCCAGATAGCAAAGAGCATACAGGGCTTCACGGAGGCACAAGAATGGGGCTTACTTGCGCTGATTGCCATTCGCCAAATGATATGAGCTTGCGTATCACTCGTCCTGCGCTTATCAATGCGCTTGTGGATAGAGGCTATGAAAAAGACGCAAAAGTCGGCATAAAAGCCACTCGTCAAGAAATGAGAACCCTTGTATGTGCGCAATGCCATGTGGAATACTACTTCAAATCCACAGGCGAAAAAGTCGCCACTATGGGAGAATCTATCGCTAGCAATCCAAATGCAAAATGGCTAGATGGCACGCAAAAGACTTATGAACAAATTGATTATTGGCGAGATGGCAATAAGCCCACAGAAATACAAGTAGATGGGCTAACTCTAGCATTCCCTTGGAGCGAATGGAAAAAAGGCGAGCCATTTAGAATCGAAATGCTTGATGACTACTATGACAAAGTGCGAGATAAATTCCCGCAAGATTGGGTGCATAAAGAAACAAAAGCTCCTATGATAAAAATCCAGCACCCAGAGACAGAATTTGCAAGCGGTGGTATCCACGCTCAAAATGGCGTATCTTGCGCGGATTGTCATATGCCATATACAAGAAATGGTGCGAAAAAAATCTCAAGCCACGCATTTACTTCGCCACTAAAAGATGTAAATGCTTCGTGCAAATCTTGCCACGCACAGCCAGAAGAGTATCTAAAAGCCCAAGTATATAGCATACAAACTTCTATCGCCTCTATGCAAAGAAGTGCGGAATACACCATCGTAAGCCTTATCGAAGATATAAAAAATGTCCGTGCATCTATGGGGAATCTAGCCAAATACCAAACAGATGGCAAGCCCGATGACAAAAAAATCTCTGCCGCGCTAAAAGATGTGCTTGAATTGCATAGAAAATCCCAAATGAGAGCGGATTTTGTCAATGCAGAAAATTCCACAGGATTTCATAATCCTACCGAAGCAGCTCGCATAATGGGGCAATCTATCGCTATGGCAAAAGAGGGGCAAAGCCTGCTTGTAGTCCTAGCCCAAAAAGATGGCATTACCATAACTCCATCAAATCTAGGATTTAAAGAAATCCAAAAATACGCCCCGGGCTTATTGCGCTACCCAGCCGATATGGACGGACACAAAAAAGGCGACATCTACTATGATGAACACGATGAGAGAGATGTCAATCGCGCTCCTGCTAAAGAGTTGCTAGATTTAGATGAAAATCTAGCCCCTTATAATTACAAAAAAATCATAAAACCTCTAACAAGTGCTAGATAAGCACGCTAGAGGATAGCTAAAAAAGCCCCTTATCTTTAAAGTGATTTTGGGTAAGGGGTAAGGATAGATTGACAAAATCCATTGTCCTAGATTCGCTTAAGATAGGGTGGTAAGATTTGCAAGGCTATTTAATTTACATATTCTTTGTTTTAGATTAAGTTAGCCTTTGCAATTTTTTTTCATTCTTTGCAACTATTCTTGCGCTCATTGCGGATTTATCGAGGCATTTTAGGCGTTTTAGGCGTTTTGAAAGTGCGTTTTTTAGTGCATTTTATAACAAGTCGTTTTTTGTGCGCAAACTCCACATTATCCATTTTTAGTTTTCTACTTCAATATTGCGTAGTTTTATTGTGTTGTTGCATTATCATTGGCATTGTCATTGTGAAAATCTGTGAAAATCCGCACTAGAATCTGCGTTATTTTTTACACCCTCATTGCGAGAATATTAGATTCTACTAGAATCTAATATTTGTGGCAATCCACACGCACAAATTGCCAAATAACGCTTTTTTGTAGTTTTTTGATTATAGATTGCCACGCAAGTCTTGCGACTTGTTCGCAATGACAAACGCCACTTTTGTCATATTGAGCGCGAAATATCTCTGTTTGCATTTTTAGATTTTCTAAAAAATCTGTGCTTTGAGATACTTCGCACACACGCTCTAAGTCCGAGAAGATTTTGTAGTATGTGTGGATTGCCACGCGTATTTTTAAATCCGCTCGCAATGAGAGATAAAACTTCTTAAAACAATAACAAAACATTACATTTTAGATTTTATTCATTTTTTGAGTTTTTGCGTTTTTTGTGTTGGTATTTGTATGCTAGAATCTTTGCTACTTTTTAGAATAATTCTCATATTTTATAATATGTTGAGAATCTAAAAAGAATGTAGTAAAAAGCAGTAATATGGCGGGCAAAACAAGCACAATTTTTTTAAGTGCAAACTTTTTAACGCCCATAAAAATAAAAGCAGATTTTGCAAAAGTCATAAGCATAATGCGCTAAGCGTTGATAAATGCTAGTAGTAAAAAAGCATAAAAAGCGCAAAATCCAAAAGCAAGACAAAAAATAAAAAGCGAGGCACAATGAGTGAGAATCTAGGGCAAATGATAAGAACACACAAAAGTGATTTGCTAAAGGCGCATTGCTCTTTATACCAAGCGTATAAAAATCTTTTTAGCAATAGTGGTAGCATAATAAATGAGCAAATAAACCCAAATGGTATCGCTAAGCTAGAATTTATCGGGGATAATTACGCCATTAAATGCAGCCTAATCAATGTGCTTGATGGCATTAGTTTGCATTATGGTAGTTATGAGGGGGATTTCTCCGCGCTAAAATACCACTCTAGCAAGCCTAGTTTGCATTTTGGGCTACTTCAAAGCGGGGATTATGAAGGAATGCTTGATAAAAAGCCTTTTAGCGTAAAGCAAAATGAAGTCTTTTTAATCGCGCCAGATACCCATACGATGGGCTCTAGCGCAAAGGCTAAATGCAACTGCATTCAAATCGACATTGACATACAAGAATCTAAGCGCGATTTGCAAGCGTTTTTGCCAAATTTTAGCATTGAGGCATTTTATGATTTTATCGCGCAAAATCCGCTTGTAGCGACTTCTTGCTTTTCTGCCTCTAGCTTGCTAAATGGACTATGTGAGATAAAAAATATCGATTTACTTAGGCTTAAAGTGCTAGAATCGTTGCTTACTATGTGGCAAAGTGCGATAAATCTTGCGACTAAAAGTGAGCGTGTGGCAAATATGAGTGAGGCAACATATAGCAAGGGGGCTTATATTTTGCGTGTGGCAGAATATTTGCAAACGAATTATAATGCAACGCAAGAGGAGCTAAACTTGCGTGCTTTAAGCGAGCAGTTTAGCGTGTGCGTAAGCAAGCTAACAAGTGATTTTAGGGAAGTCAAAGGTATTTCGCTTTATCAATTTATCAAACAATGCAAAATCAAAAATGCCTGCGAAATGCTAAAAAATGGCAAATCTGTAAGCCAAGTGGCAAATGAAGTGGGCTATATAAATGTCTCGTGCTTTTGCAAAAATTTTAAAGAATGCTATGGCATAAGCCCAAATGAGTTTAAAAAAAACGCTAAATAAAATGCTACAATAAAAATTTTGCAAACTTTTGCAACATTAGCGAGATTAGCAACAAACAAAAATAATTTCGTCCAAGTCGCTAAAAATAGATTTTGCTAGATTTTGTGGCATAAGATTTTGTCAAGTTTTGTAGCGCAAGATTTAGTTTGCAAATAGCAAAAAAAGCAAATGGAATCCAAATTGCTAGCCTAGATTTACGACTACGCAAAATCTAGCTAAACCAAAAAGGAGCGTATATGACTTTTATTGATAGTATTTTTGCCGAAGAGGTGCTTGACTCAAGGGGAAATCCCACGGTTAGAGCCACTGTCGCGCTAAGCGATGGCACGGTAGAGAGTGCAATCGTCCCAAGTGGAGCTAGCACAGGCAAAAGAGAGGCATTAGAATTGCGAGATGGGGACAAATCGCGCTATTTGGGCAAAGGCGTGCTAAAGGCGTGCGAAAATATCGAGGCGATTATTTCAGATGCGCTTGTGGGGGTTAGCCCTTATGACCAAAGTTTCATTGATAGCACGCTAAAAGAGATTGATGGGACAAATAACTACGCAAATATCGGTGCAAACGCTACTCTAGGCGTATCTATGGCGGTGGCAAGAGCTGCGGCAAAAAGTCTAAAGATTCCTTTGTATCGCTACTTAGGCGGGGCAAATGCCATCACACTCCCCGTGCCTATGCTAAATATCATCAATGGTGGTAGCCACGCGGATAATACGGTGGATTTTCAAGAATATATGATAATGCCGCTTGGATTTGATAGCTTTGAAGAGGGTTTGCGAGCGAGCGCGGAAATCTATCAGCACCTAAAAGCGATTTTAAAAAACAAAAAACATATCACAAGTATCGGCGATGAGGGAGGATTCGCGCCAAATCTAAAAAATAATGCCGAGCCTATCGAAGTGATATTGCAAGCCATAGAAAAAGCAGGCTACAAACCAAAAGAGCAAGTCTCAATCGCTCTAGATGTCGCTAGTAGCGAGCTAGTCGATGAAAAGGGAATCTATCATTTAGAGGGTGAGGGTAGGAAGCTAGATTCTGCGGGAATGGTGGAGTATTATGAAAATCTATGCGCGAAATATCCTATCGTATCGATTGAAGATGGGCTAAGCGAAGATGACTGGGAGGGGTGGAAACTCCTAACCAAAAAGCTGGGCAATAAAGTGCAACTTGTAGGCGATGATTTGTTTGTAACCAATGCAGAGATTTTGGCACACGGCATAAAGCAAAAAATCGGCAATGCGATTTTGATAAAGCCAAATCAAATCGGCACAGTAAGCGAGACTATGCAAACCGTGCGACTAGCGCAACGAAACGGCTATAAGTGCATAATGAGCCATAGAAGTGGGGAGAGTGAGGATAGCTTCATCGCGGACTTTGCCGTAGCCCTAAACACAGGCGAAATCAAAACAGGTAGCACTGCTAGAAGCGAGCGAATGGCAAAATATAATCGCTTGCTTAGCATTCACCACGAGCTAGCAAAGCCACATTATCTAGGCAAAGAGCTTTTTAGCTAGAATCTGCAATGAAGCGATTTTTGGGATTTTAAGATTTTGGGTTTTTAGATTTTGCGCATCTAGCGGGATTTGTATGTGGCAAATATGACGCTAAATGCGCTAAATGCGCCAAACAAGACAAAAGCAAAAAATAGCAAAATCCAAAATGCCTAAAATCTACACACATAAACATAAAAAATACGGGGACAAAAATGGCAAGATTTTTTAAGATACTAAGTATGCAAAATCTATGGTATGGGCTATATACGCATAGGATATACGCATTTTTTTTGCTATTTTTAGCGGGGGTGAGCGTGTATGTTTCTTTTCTTGCGTGGGGGGAGCATTCTTTAGAAGTGTTGCTAAAAAACAGGGAGCAAAAACATATATTGCAAAAAGAAGTCGATACCCTGCAAGCACAAAACGCCCAACTACAAAAAGTGCTATTTGAACTCAAAGGATTAGAGCCGTGAATACTTTTTTGAAACTTTTGTGTGTGCTTTTTGTGTTTGTAGTGATAGATTTTGCAAACGCTAGAGAAAATCCATTTGAGCCGATGAGCCGTCCGCAAGAAGACACTTTCAAATCTCCAAATGCCAAAAATTATTTCAAAGAGAGAGATATAAAGCTCCCTAGCACCGCTAGAATCCTAAAAACCATAACAATCACTTACCAAAATATCGATGGTAGCACAGAGAGCAAGAGTATTGATATTGATGAGGGGATTGATTGGCATTTCCCTATTTTGCTAAGTCAAAAAAAAGCGTTTCTAAACGAAAAAGTCCAGCATTACACTATTGTGCCATTTGACTTTTTTACCCAAAGAAATCGATTTTACCTCTTTAGTAGTAACAATATTATCCGCTCTTTTGTGCTTCCCTCGCCATATCGCATCGTAATCGACATCGACAAACAGGAGCAATACGGCTTGCAAAAACAGCCAAAATCTAGCAATGGTTTTATCCCGCTAAATGTCAAATATTTCACAAAAGCCGCACTAGATGTGCATAAAGATTTCTACCGCTTCACTATCACGCTAGATGGGCAATACACCTACCATATCCAAAAAGAAGTGGATTATTATGTGATTTTGGTGGAGTAGGTTTTGAGGATAAAATCCAAAAACATTGTCCTTATCGGCTTTATGGGCAGTGGCAAAAGTAGCGTAGCAAAGCATTTAGGGCGAAATCTAGGGCGATTTGTGCTAGATAGCGATGAGATGATAGAAAAGATTTTGGGGGTTAGCATAGCGGATTTTTTTGCTAAAGAGGGCGAAAAAGCGTTTCGCAAAAAAGAGGCAGAATTTATCGCGTGGGCAAAAAAAAGCGTGCAAGATGCGATAATCTCCACAGGTGGCGGAATGCCGATTTTTAATAATGTCAGGCAAATGGGATTTGTGGTGTATCTAAAGAGCGATTTTGATTCTATCGTGGAGAGATTAGATTCTACCAAAATCGCAAAACGCCCGCTTTTTAGGGATTTAGACAGGGCTAGAGAGCTTTTTGAGGGACGCAGGGAAATCTATGCAAAAAACGCGGACTTGGTAGTAAATGCAAACGCCACTATAGAATCTATCACCCTAAAAATCATCAATTACTTAGATACAAAGCGATGATTTTTATAAGCGCGGAGGTTTAATTTACGCGCTATATTTTATGGTGATTTATGCGGTTATTTATGCCCTAAATCGTGTGGGATTTTGCGTGGGGGGAAGTTTTATAAATGTGTCATAGCAGTAGATTTTGTGTCATTGCCACGCCACACACTTTTTATGAGTGCTAGGCAATGGCAATGAATGCAGATAAGATTTTGGGTTAGAATTTATAATAATAACCTGCTGTGATTATCAGCTGTCGTAGTTCATCTGTATTTGTAGTCAATGCGGTAGGTGTTGTTAGATAGTCAATCGCAATGGTTGGCAAGCGGAAAGCTAGACTTGCATTGTGATGTCTGCCTACATAGACTTCTAGCCCTACATTTACAGGTAGCACAAATCCGCTTGGTTCTTGAGTCGTAATGATAGTGCCTGCACCCGTTGTAGGTTGGGTATTAACACGCGCATAAGAATCCGCATAGCCTGCGCCAAGCCCTATAAATCCACCGATTGCGCTATTATTGCCGATATTTGCAAATTTAAACACCGCCTCGATATTTGCTGCAACTTGATGATAAGAGCTAAGTTTAGCGGTTGATGTAACGCTTTGTGTTGGGTTATTTTCAGCATTTACTAGCTGTCCTGTGGTTGCGTTTATTGTTCTTGTGTCTGTATCGGTTTTGTTATATGTATAGTTATACACATAGTGATAAGTGGCATAGCCTCTTAATCCTGCCCAACGATTGAAAAAATGTGTATAGCCAAACTTTAGCCCCACAGCACCTAGTGGAAACGCATCGTTTTTTGTAGTTGTAGTGGTGGTTTTAGTACTGTCGGCAGTTGGCTCACGCACAATATTTGTTTTCTTGCCCAAACCTGCACTAACACCCGCTTCCACACCAAAAAACAAGCCATTATGTTTGCCTCCACCTATTTTTGTCTCCCCCCCCCCCTCAATATCAGCATATAGAGGGCTAAATGCCATAGAAGCGACTCCCGCTAGAGAAATGAGTCGCACGCCTTTTGCTATGTTTCTAAGTCCTGTAAATGGGCTTAGAGAATTTCTTGTGAGATTGCTCATATTTTTCCTTTTTTGCGCTATGCGCGGTTTTATTTTGCTTTGCTGATTGCACAAGCAAGGGCTATATTTTATTTAAATAATGGTTAATAATTATGTATTATTGCAAAATTTTATAGTAAGAAAATTAGGTTTTTTTGATTGATGAGGTGATTTAAGGGGATTTTTTGTAGTTTTTTTGATATATATTTAGAAATTATTGTGATTTTGTGTTGTGGTTTTTTGATTGCACATCTTGGATTGCAAATCTTTGCAAAATCTTAAAATCTATAAAATCTAGCTTTGATTTGCGTGATGATTTTGTCTATTTCTCGCAAAATGTTCGTGTCATTTGGGACAAAAAAGCGATGATTATTTTGCTTTGCAAAGCCGTCTTTGCTAAAATCCAAAAACACCTCTAACGCCTCATTTACGCTTTTTGCGTGGCGCATTAGTCCATTTTCTAGCAAATATTTGTCGTGGTAGAGCAAAAGAGAGCGAGTCGATAAAGTAGGGATACCTAAAAAGCTAGATTCTAGATTCATCGTCCCTCCACCGCCAAGTAGCATATCAATATGTGGGTAAAACTCATTTACCAAAAACCGCTCCTTTGCCACTCGCACGCACTCATACCCGCTAAATTCCCCCTCCAAATACTCCCTCTCATAGCGAGGTATAATCATAATATTTGCTAGATTTTCCCTAGCAAGCGCGTGCAAAATCTCATAAAAAAGCGGGTATTTTTTCCTTACATAATGCGCTTTGTATTCTTCCTCCCTAGCGAGAATCAAAGGCTTTTTTTCACTCAAATCTAAAAATCCTAGTCGCGCTAAAAATGCTTTTTTGGATTTTGCTTGTGGGGTGGATTTTGCTTGTGGTTTTTGGCAAATGTTTGAGGTAGATTTTGGGCTAGATTGTGCGCTAGATTTTGGACTAGATTTTAGGCTAGATTTTGTGCTATTTTTGCCCCAAATCTCACTATGCAAATCCTCTAGCCACAATGCCACATCGATGAAATTATATGCGATTAGGTTTTGTCGGGGGATACCAAAAAAGCTATACGCCTGCTCTGATAGGACAAAAGGATAAAAAATCACGCTAGATAATGGAAGCGTAAGGCGCGATAGCAGAGTGATATTGCCCTCCCCACCCTCAAAACTCGCCATAGGCGTATCGCTAAAATGCACCACAGGAATCCCTAGCCCAAAAGCCACTTGCGCCCCCTCTGCGCTCGCACCTGTGAGAAATACACGCGGTTTGCCTAAGCGACTAAAAATCGCGATAAACTCTTCTTGCCGTTTGATTCTAGCCAAAAATTTTCCCTCCAAAGTATCGCCTCCATAGCCATCATTTCCGCCTATGCAGATTGCTTCTATGCCAAATTTTTCAAGCAAATCAGCGCATTCTGTATAGCCTGCGCTTTTGCGCGTGGTGATGATGATAGAATCTAGCTTGCGCAAGTGCGGCAAAAGAGCGTGAAAAAAAAGCGCGTATTTGGGGTCTGTGATGTCTATCCATAGCATTTTGTGCCTTTTGGTTTGGTGGGATTTGAGGGGATTTAAGTGGATTTGATTATATCGCAAAATCACTTTGTGGCTATAAATTTATATTGGCAGTGGGATTTGCACGCGGATTTGTATCAAATGATTTTAAGCATAAAATCGACACAAAAACGAGCAAATATTATGATTATGTCTTGCTATGAGAGAGGGGATTTTGGTAGGGGATTTAGCGTTAGAAGCGTTTTTTTGGTTTAGGCAAAATGGCTTTGTAAGGCAGGGTAACGAATGCTTTTTGTCCCAAAGATCACACGAACTTGCTAGAAAGAACATTTTGCGAGAAATAGACAAAATCCTCACGCAAATCAAAGCTAGATTTTATACATAAAACACAATAGCGCAAGGGTAAGCTAGGGTTATAGGGCGCAATGGGTGAGCTAGAATTATAGGTTGCTATGACTTGTCTTTGTGGCAAAATCTAGCAATGATAGCAATGCAAATTATCGCAAAAAACCACCCCTAACCCCCTCGTGCTAAGGGAGGGGACTTTAAGAAGCGTTGCCACTAACGCACGGGAGGGGGAAATGTGAGTTGCCACGCAAATGCTACTTTTGATAAAGTCGCATTTGCTTACAATGACGCTAAATAAAAAACCAGATAGCTTACACAAAATACAAGCAAGTAAAATAAAACAATACCAAATAAAGTAGCCCCTGCATTACACCAAAATAAAAACAAACAAAACTAAACTACAAATGACACGAAACGAAAAAACAACCTGCTTTTAACAAAACAAACCAAACGAAAACCAAAACAAAATAAAATAAGGCTATATTTAACTTAATCCCACACAAATGAGCTTTAAGTTATGATTCACACGATGAAAAACAAGTATATCACCACATAATAAAAACCTTTGCAAAAATTTCAGAGGCTAAAACAAGGCAAAAACAAGATAGATTTAAAAAAAGATTCTTAAATATGTTTCTACTTCGCTTACACTCATAGCTTTTGCAAGAAGTCTTGATATTGAGGCTTCTAAAATTGCAAAATTAAGCAACATTTCTCGCCAAAGTATCAATAAAATCATCAAAATATTAGAATCTTAATCGCAAAAGAATGTGAGAAAACTTCTAAAATGCAAGGCGAAATTGAAGTTGATGAAAGCTATCTTTTAATATAGATTTTGGGTGCTAAAAGAGTAAGAGGCAAAAGAGGGCGTGTAGCAGGTAAAAAAACACTTGTGTTTTTGCTTTATTTTGCTTACAACTACAAGCAAAAGTGGCAAAAGCACATTATCGTGTTAAACATAGCAAAAATGAGTTTGCAAAAGGCAAAAACCACATAAATGGCATTGAGAATTTTTTTGCTTCGTTTCACTCGCAACTACAAGCAAAAGTGGTTATGCAAAGCATAGATTAAGCAAATTTAAATGAATCAAAAAAGAGAATTTCTTGCTTCACTTAAAAGAAACAGAATTTAGATATAATACTCAAATTAAACAGCAAGATCTGTATAAAATCTTGCTAAAATTGATAAGAGAAAATCTGTTTAAGTTGGATTGAGCCTAATGTTTTTGTTTGCCTAAAATCTTACTAAACACTATCTAAATCATCTAAATCCACAAACTATAAAATCCACACAAAATCTAAGCACAAAAAACAGACACAAAAACCCTACAAAACCTCCACCAAATAATCGCACCTTAAGGAGAATCCGTGCTTTACTACCTCTACTCATATTTTGATATAAATATTTTTCGCTACCTTACATTTCGCGCAGGGATTAGCTTTTTTGTGGGATTTTTGCTATGCGTGTTTTTGATGCCATATTTTATCTCTTGGGCAAAGAAGCGAAAATCTATCCAGCCTATCTCACGCTATGTCCCCGCACACAAAAGCAAATCAAACACCCCAACGATGGGCGGGGCAGTATTTATCTTTAGCACCGCTCTAGCCTCACTTCTTTGCGTCCAGCTTAGCAATATCTTTGCCACGCTTGGCATCATCGTGCTTGTGCTTTTTGGACTCATCGGCGCAAAAGATGACTATATGAAAATATCTCACAAAACCAACGCAGGAATGAGTGCGCGCTCTAAAATGCTGTTTTTGTTTGTCGCTTCTTTTGGCGTGTGTTTGATTTTGTATTATTGTGCGCATTTAAGCTCGGATTTTTATATCCCCTTTGTCAAAAATCCCGTTTTTAAGCTAAGCAACTACCCCGCGCTAATGCTCGCATTTTGGGTGCTTGTTTTTTTAGCTAGCACCAATGCCGTAAATGTAACTGATGGGCTAGATGGGCTAGCCACCGTGCCTAGTATCTGCGCGATTTTTACACTTTGTGTGTTTGTGTATTTATCGGGCAATATCGAGCTTAGCAAGTATTTATTTTTGCCAAAAGTAAATGCAGGCGAACTAATGGTTGTAGGTGTCGCGCTTATCGGCTCTTTGCTAGGATTTCTTTGGTATAACTGCCACCCTGCACAAGTATTTATGGGCGATAGTGGTAGCCTATCTATCGGCGGATTTATGGCATATATGGCGGTGGTGTCAAACAACGAAGTATTGCTGATTTTAATCGGCTTTGTCTTTGTCATAGAGACATTATCAGTGATGCTTCAAATCGGCAGCTACAAGACGCGCAAAAAGCGCATTTTCCTTATGGCGCCTATCCATCATCATTTTGAAAAAAAAGGCTGGGCAGAAAACAAAATCATTGTGCGATTTTGGGTAATTGCAATTTTAGTAAATCTAATCGCCCTGCTTAGCATAAAGGTGCGCTAATGGCGAGCAAAAACGATTTTTTGCAAAATCTAGCAAAATCTAGCGACAAATCCGCGCTAAAGATTCCACCGCATTTGTTTCCAAACGACATTAGCGTCTTTGGCTATGGCGTTACAAGCAAGCCTTTTGTGGAGTTTATAAACTCTCTTGGCAAAAGTTGCAAAATATATGATGATAAATTTGCTAAAAATCCAAAATCTAGTGATGAAAAAAGTAGCGATTTGAGAGAGGATTTTGGCAAATGCGAACAAAGCGATAAAAATGGCAATATCTTGCTCCCACCTAGCGCGTTTTGTGCGAGGGAATCTAGCTTAGAATTTATAAGCCCCGGGATTTTGCCTACGCATAAATATTTTTCGCTAGCACAAAATCCTATCGGCGAATATGATTTTGTATGGGAGCTTATGAGCGCAAATGATATTAGTCTAAAAAGTATTTGGATAAGCGGGACAAATGGCAAAACCACCACCACGCAAATGCTAACCCACTTGCTAAAATCTTTTGGTGCGCTTAGCGGGGGAAATATCGGCACACCGCTTACCACGCTAGCAAGGGAATATGCTAAAAATCTTGCGAATTTTAGGGACACAAAAGCGCAGGATTTTAGCGATTTTACCGCGCCTTTGTGGGTGCTAGAATCTAGCTCATTTGCTATGCACTACGCACACATAGCCACCCCGCACATTTACCTGCTTTTGCCCCTTAGTCAAGACCATATCAGCTGGCATAATGGCTTTAGTGGCTATGTGGAGGACAAACTGCGTGTTTTAAACCGAATGGATAAAAACTCTTTTGCTTTGCTCCCACAAGAGCTAAAAACGCAAAAAATCGTGCAAGAATATGTGGCTAGAAATGGCAAAGATAGCGCGATTTTTTATGTAGATTCTAGCTCTTTGGCGGAGTTTTGTGGAGTGGGGGCAAAATCTATCCCCTTTGCAGAGCCGTTTTTGCTTGATAGCCTTGTGGCACTAAGTGGCGCACTTTTGGCACAAAAAATAGGCTTGCTAGATTCTAGCGCAAAAACTAACGCAGATTTTAGCTCAAAATCTAGCGCGAATTTGGCGTATTTTTTGGATAGGCTAGAGTCTTTTCACATAGGAGCGCACAGAATCGAGGAGTTTTATGAGCCTTGCTTAGCTAAAAGCACACACACAACTTCTAGCCCAACAACTAAATGGCTATGGGTAGATGACTCCAAAGGCACAAATACTGATGCGACATTGCAAGCATTTAAGCGATACAAAGGCAGGCGCATTTATGCTATTCTTGGTGGCGATGATAAGGGAGCAGATATTGAGCCTATTTTTTCACTGCTAGCAAATGGTTTTGGTGCTACAAATAGCGACAATAGCCTTGTCAAACTATTTGCCATCGGTAGCAATGAAGCTAAAATCTTATCGCTAGCAAAAAAATATCGCATTTTCGCGCTTGCCTGTGAAAATCTAAAAACTGCGATAGATTCTATAAAAAATACGCGAGAGCAAGATATGCAAGATTTTCTAAAATCTAGCCACAAAACTAACGCAAAATCTAGCCCTAACGCAAAATCAAAGCAGGATTTAGATTTTATCGCCTCTTTTGTAGGGCTACTATCCCCAGCCGCTGCTAGCCTAGACCAATTTAGCTCTTACAAAGAGAGAGGCGAACTTTTTAAAAAATACGCGCTAGAATCTACAACGATTTAGGAGCAACAATGAGCAAAAAAACAAACAATAAAAATCAGCAAAACCCCACACAAGACGCACAAGAAAAGCTAGCCTACAACCCAAAAGCCATAGAATCTAAAATCTATGAAATCTGCAAAAATAGAGGGTATTTTGAGATAGAGGGCAACGCAGATATAGCCCAAAAACGCCAAGAAAGATTGCGCAAAAAGCAAAAAAACGGCGAAAAAATCAACCCAAAAGACACGCATTTTTGCATAATGATGCCCCCACCAAATGTAACGGGCGTGCTACACATAGGACACGCTTTGACGCTTAGTTTGCAAGATATTATCGTGAGATTTAAGCGAATGCAGGGCTACACCACGCTATATCAGCCCGGACTTGATCACGCAGGGATAGCCACCCAAAATGTCGTAGAAAAGCAACTACTAGCAAAAGGAATCAAAAAAGAAGAGCTAGGCAGGGAAGAATTTATCAAAAAAGTATGGGAGTGGAAAGAGGAATCTGGTGGCAAGATTTTGGGACAAATGGAGGCTTTGGGCATCTCTCCTGCGCTATCGCGCACGCGCTTTACGATGGATAAAGGCTTGCAACAAGCTGTGAGAGAAGCATTTGTCGCGTGGTATGAAAAGGGGCTAATTTATGAGGGGGATTATATGGTGAATTGGTGCACGCACGATGGGGCGCTAAGCGATATTGAGGTGCAGTATGAAGCGCAAGAGACGAAGTTGTATTATATTGCTTATAAAATCGTTGAAGGCAATTCGTCTTTGGGCGAAAGCAATTTGTCTTTGGGTAATCATTGTAGAGATTTTGCAGATTTTGAGGGTTCGCAGGCGATACAGCCTAGCTTACCCCCAAAATCTACAAAAAACTCCACAAGCAGCACCGCAAATACTAGAATTGTGAGGGAAAATGATGGCATAGATTCTAGCGATTGCGTCATTGCGAGCAAGCAAGGCGAGCGTGGCAATCCACAAAAAAAAGGCAACATAAATCCCCCCTCCCCAAATTATCAAAATATGGCGGAGGGGACTATAAATGATAAAAAAAATCCCCCCTCCATTGCGGAGGGGGTTAGGGGGAGGGTAAAATCTCCATTAGAATCTAGCCTAGAATCTAATGCCAAATCGTCATTGCGAGACTTGCCAACGGCAAGTCGTGGCAATCCACAAACAAAAATTTGTCATACTGATGGAGCGCAAGAAAGCGAAGTATCTCAAAGCTCAAATAGCAAGCGAGATACTTTGATTTCTACGAAATCTAAGCCCGACAAAAATCAATTAGAAATAAACTACCACGCAAATGCAGACACTTTTACTCACAACGACAAAATCACATTCCCACAAGACGCCCTTGTAGTCGCCACCACGCGCCCAGAGACATTTTTTGGCGATGTCGCTGTGATGATAAATCCTAACGATTCTCGCTACGCCCACCTAATCGGACAAAAAGTCATACTGCCACTGCTAGAAAAAGAAATCCCCATAATTGCCGATAGCGCGGTAGATATGGAGTTTGGCACGGGCGTGGTAAAAGTAACCCCCGCACACGATATAAACGACTATGAAGTCGGCAAAAGGCACAGCTTAGAAAACCTCGTAATCTTTGATGAAAAGGGAATCTTTAATGAAAACGCGCAAGGGTTTGCAGGGAGAGAGCGACTAGAAGCTAGAGAAGACATAGTCGCCGCGCTAGATTCTTGCGGTGCTTTGCTAAAAACGGAGGACTATCAAAATCAAGTTGGCACTTGCTATCGTTGCGGAAATCTAATCGAGCCATATATCTCAAAACAATGGTTTGTCTCAAAAGAAGTCGCCACAAACGCCATAAAGCGCGTAAATGATGGCGAGACAAAATTTTATCCAAGCGCGTGGCTAAATAATTTTAACGCGTGGATGAGGGAGCTTCGCCCGTGGTGCATCTCGCGTCAGCTATGGTGGGGACATAGGATTCCTATTTGGGATTGTCAAAATCCAAAATGCCTCCATCGCTTTGCCTCCAAAAATGAAGTAGAGTCTAGCTGTCCAAAATGTGGCGGTGAGGTGGTGCAAGAAAAAGATGTGCTAGATACTTGGTTTAGTTCGGGGTTGTGGGCGTTTAGCACGCTAGGCTGGGGCAATTCGTCTTTGGGTAATGGCAATTCGTCTGCGGGTAGCCATTGCATAGATTTTGTAGATTTTGAGGGTTCGCAGGCGATACAGCCTAGCTCACTCCCAAAATCTGCAAAAAACTCCACAAGCACCACCTCACCAACTTCGATTGATAGAAAAAATGGTGTGGATTATGTATCGCAAGATTATAGTAAAAATGCGGATTTTAGCGCAAATAGCGATATTCCGTCATTGCGAGCGAGCGATAGCGAGCGTGGCAATCCACAAAAAACAGACAACATAAATCCCCCCTCCCCAAATTATCAAAATATGGCGGGGGGGACTATAAATGATAAAAAAAATCCCCCCTCCCTTGCGGATGGGGTTAGAGGGAGGGTAGAATATCTCAACAACAACGATTCTAGCACTCCATACGCCCCCGATGATTTGGCAAACTTTTATCCAAATTCACTGCTTATCACGGGCTTTGACATACTTTTCTTTTGGGTAGCTAGAATGCTTTTTAGCGGGGAATCCCTGCTTGGCAAACTACCATTTAGAGATATTTACCTGCACGCATTAGTGCGCGATGAAAATGGACAAAAGATGAGCAAATCACGCGGAAATGTCATAGACCCGTTAGAAATGATAGACAAATACGGAGCGGATTCTCTGCGATTTAGCCTAGCCTATCTTTGCGCTCAAGGGCGTGATATACGGCTATCAAGCGCACAACTAGAAATCAGCAAAAATTTTGCAAACAAGCTTTTTAACGCCACGCAATTTTTGCGACTATATGCTCATCAAATAGATTCTAGCTTCAATGGATTTTGCGAGATTAGCCAAATATCACAATATAAAACCCCGCTTGGCAAATATGCCAAATCTCGCCTAAATGTCGCAACTAGCGAGATTATAAACGCGCTAGAATCATATCGGTTTAATGATGGGGCAAGTGTGCTTTATCGCTTTTTGTGGGGGGAATTTTGCGATTGGTGCATCGAGCTAGCAAAGGCTCAAAAAGAGGCGATACACGAGCTAGGAGCGGTGCTAATAGACGCGCTAAAACTGCTTTGCCCATATATGCCATTTATCAGTGAGGAGCTATATCACAGCCTAAAGGGGCAAACGCTAGAGAGCGCACAAAGCATTATGATTGCGGAGTTTCCTAGCGAATCTACGCGGGATTTGGAGATAGAAGCAGAATTTGAAAGCATAAAAAATGCGATAATTTCTTTGCGCAGGCTAAAAGCTAGCGTGGATTTGGCAAATAAGCCCATAGAGAGAGCCTATATCGAGTTTGACAAACGCGTAAAAAACAATGCAAAATCCCTAGAATCTATCCAAAAGCTAGCGCGAGTAGAATCTGTGCAAATGCTTGATAGCACGCAAATAGATATAAAAAATTGCGTGGTGGATATAGGCGAGGGAGTCAAATGCTACTTGCCGCTAGATAATATTGATTTAGAGCCGATTTTATCACGGCTAGATGCCCAAAAGACAAAACTACAAAAAGAGCGCGAAAAGCTAGAATCTAACCTAAAAAATGATAGATTCCTCTCAAACGCACCAAAAGAAGTGGTATCAAAGCTAGAATCTAGCCTGCAAGAAGTCCTACAAAAGCTAGAAAAAATCCAAAGCGAGATAAAGACGCTAGATAGAAAGTAAGATTTTGCGTGCCATAGCTTTTAAAGTTTTTTTAAGATTTTGGGTTTTTAGTGTTTTATGTGAAGTGTTTTTTGGTGTGTTTTGGTTGATTGTAGGGGGTGATAAAAGTCTGCCTAAAATCGCTAGTTAGACAAAAATCAAAGTTAAAAAAAATTGAAGTGTTTTAGATTTTGTGTTTTATTGCTCTCTGCCACCGCTTTTTCCCCCTCCCCACATCCATTTTTCCTGCAAGTTTTTCTCACTAGATATATAGTCTGTCCCCGCATATCCGCTTTTGCCATTTCGCATTTTGCGTATGGAGTCTAGGTTTTGTGTCATTTTTTCGATTCGCATTTTTTGTGAATCCTGCACTTTGATGACAGCTATACTTACCACCACCAAAGCCACCGCTCCTAGCACGCCTATCATTACTTTTAGCACCATTTTGTATCCCTGTGTTTTTGTAGATTTTAAGGCTTTTTGTAAAGCCTTTTTGATTAAAGTTGCTTAAAATCTTATGTTTAAGCCCATCGCTTGAGATAAGTCAATAAAACTAACTGACTGATAAAAATTATTGATTGAAACTCTAACAAAAAATAGTTAATCAATAATTTTTATTTATTAGATTTTATTTATGCGTTGCGTATTGCGTTTTTAAGCCCTTATGTTTTGTCATTTTGCATACAAAATCCTTACAATACAAAATCCACACGCCACTACGCAAATCAAAACAAAAACTAAAAACAAAATACTACCCCCCCCCCTAACTTAAAATTCGCTTAAATTTATAATATTTTTTTTAAAATCCTAACAACGCTAGCAAAATCTATCATAGCCTTTATACAACCACTATCCCAAAACCTAACCCACCAAACCCCCTTAAATCCCCCACAAAATCCACTACATTTCATTAGCGATTTTTACTAGCTCTTCTGCGCTTAGCCATTGCGTGTTTTTATCACTTGAGTATTCAAATCCATCTTGTAGATTTTGCACTTGCTCTGTTTGTGCGCTATCACTAGATTTTACTACTTTTTTGCCCACTTCGCCATTGCGCGTCTTGGCATAATCAATAGGCGATTGAAAAACAATACTAGGCTCTATCAAATAAAAATCATCAAACTCAAAACAATGCCTTGAATCATCAAGCGGAATCATCACTTCGTGCAGTTTCTCTCCCGCCCTTATGCCGATTTGCTTAGTAGGCAGATTTGGAGCGAGTGCTTTTGCTAGCTCTGTTATGCGCATACTTGGGATTTTGGGGACAAATATTTCGCCCCCCTGCATTCTCTCTAGACTCTTTAGCACAAACTCCACCCCCTGCTCCAAAGTGATAAAAAACCTTGTCATTCGCAAATCCGTGATGGGAATCTCTTTTGCCCCCTGCGCGACAAGTCGCTTAAACAACGGCACAACACTCCCCCGACTTCCCACGACATTGCCATACCTAACCACGCTAAAAAGCGATTTTTTCGCCCCCTTTATGTTGTTTGCACTTACAAAAAGTTTATCTGAACAAAGTTTTGTCGCGCCATAGAGATTGATAGGATTTGCCGCTTTGTCGGTGGATAGGGCGATGATATGCCCTACGCTATTTTTTAGGCACGCAGAGATGACATTGCTTGCGCCATCTATGTTTGTTTTTATGCACTCGGTGGGGTTGTATTCTGCGATTGGGACTTGCTTGAGCGCAGCTGCGTGTATGCAAATATCAACCCCCACAAGCGCGGATTCTAACCGCGCCAAATCCCTCACATCACCGATAAAATATCGCATCGATTTATCATTATAAACTTGACTCATTTCATATTGTTTTAGCTCATCTCGGCTATACACGATAAGCCTTGCTGGGCGGTATTTTTTTAGCACGATTTCTACAAATTTTTTGCCAAAGCTCCCCGTGCCACCAGTGATTAAGATATGTTTGCCATTAAGCATTACGCCCCTTTATGAAATTTTTTAAGCTATTTTAGTCAATCTAGCCCAAACGCAAGCCATTTTAAGCCAAAGCCACAAAAATATTAGTTTAGATTTTGCCCTTTTTGTGTCGTTGCCATATTTTTTATCATCTTGCAAGCATTAAATATTCCAAGCCAAAATCAATCTCTATATGCGCAAAATCTACCAAAATCCCCGCAAAATTTTAAACTCGCAAAATCCATTTTTTCCCAAACGCATTCAAACGCGTTTTTCAAATATTCACAAAATAGATTTTGTGTATTTTTTACGCATTTTTCAAATCCAATATTTGACAAAAAATCGTATAATTTCTACCCTAAAATCAAACCAAAAAGGCATAAAATCTATATGGCGACAACCACCACAAACAACATTTCTTCTATGGATTCTATCACGCATTGCAATCTCACTTCTTTTGCCAAAGAGACTACTTTGATTTTGCTAAGTGCGGGAGAATCTACCCGCTTTACAAAGCATTTCCCCGTAAAAAAACAATGGCTTAGCATAAATGGCGAACCATTGTGGTTATTTCTAGCAAATCGATGTGCAAAATTTTTTGATTTTGGAGAGATATTGCTTAGCGCAAATGCCGCCGAGCAGGGCTATATGTCAAAAATGTGTCCTTACAAAATCATAACGGGCGGGGATTCTCGCCAAGATTCTTTACTAAACGCGCTACAAGCGGTAAAAACAAAATGGGTGCTAGTAAGCGATGTGGCAAGATTTGGGATTGATTATGACATTATAAAAAGGCTTTTTTGCGAAGCGATAGTATCTAAGACGCCAAAAAAAACTACAAACAATAAAGAGATTTCAAGTGATATTGATTGCGTAGTGCCAACTCTATGCGTGCCTGATACAGTGGTGTATGAAAGCACATATATTAAGCGCGAATCCCTGCTTCGTATCCAAACCCCCCAACTCTCAAAAACCGCCTCTTTGCTTAGTGCGCTAAATGCTACTTCAAACAAACAAAACGCTCACGCAACATACGAAACTTATACTGATGAGAGTAGCGCGATAACTGCCAATGGTGGCAAAGTCGCTTTTATACAAGGCAAAGAATCCTTGCATAAGCTAACCTTTATCCACGATTTGCAAAAACTATCAGATTTTGCAAGCAAAATCCATAGCGACACAAGCCACACCAACGAGATACGAGATATTTTCATAGGAAACGGAATCGATGTGCATAGCTTTGAGAGTGGCAAAAAAATGGTGCTAGGAGGCGTGGAGATAGAATCTAAATTTGGGTTTAAGGCTCATAGCGATGGCGATGTAGCACTTCATAGCCTTATAGATGCCCTGCTTGGCGCGATAGGGGCGGGCGATATAGGAGAGTGGTTTCCAGACAATGACAATGCGTATAAAAATGCCGATTCTAAAGAGTTGCTAAAAAAAGTGGTAGATTTTTTGGGTAATGTCGGTTTTGTGATAAACAATATCGATATGACGATTATCGCTCAAATCCCAAAAATATCCCCTTATAAACGCGCCTTGCAAGAGTCCATCGCCACACTTCTAAGTATCCCGCTATACGCGGTAAATATCAAAGCCACCACCACAGAGCAGCTAGGATTTATCGGGCGTGGCGAGGGGGTATGCGTGATGACTTCAGCATTGCTAAAACGATTTGATTGGCTATCTTATGCAAAAAACATAGAATCTTACCCGACATAAGATATTGCCCGCGCATAAATCTAGCTAAAATTAGCAAAATCTAAGCGCGATTTTGACAAAACCAAAATCTAGCAAAAAAGTAAAATCCCAAAACAAAGGACACAAATGACAATTCTTATCTTAGAGCCAGAAATATACCTCGCAGAATCCCTGCTAGGCAATCTTGAAGAAGCAGGCTATGAATGCACCATATCCACAGAGATACCAAAAGATAGGGCAGATTTTGATGTCATACTCATCTCATCAAATCTCTATGACAACGCCTGTGAAACATTCATAAAAAAGCACGCAAATAGCTCTATTATCATTATGCTAGTATCTTATGCCAATGATGACACCATAAAAAAGCCAATCTCAGCAGGCGCAAAAGACTGCGTGCTAAAACCATTTTCTACCGATGAGATTTTGCGCAAAATCGCTCATTACCACGAGTTTGCCAAAATCCAAAAAACACTTAGCTTTTATAATTCATATTTCAACTTCGTCCAAAGCGAGCTAAACACCCCTCATCTTATCTCATATAGCCCGCCTTTTGTCATCAAAAGCACCTCACAAAGAAGCGCGGATATTTATGCGATGAAATATGCCAAAGACAAAAATCTATCCTTTGATTTTATCACGCTAAAAAACACCGACTACAAAGAGCTACTAGAGCAATCCCCTCGCAAAAGCAAAATCTCATATATCACAAACCTAGAAGAGCTAAAAAGGAGCGAACGAAGGGAGTTTTTAGAAGCGGTTACAAAGTATCCTTTTATTATGTCGTGCATCTCCACAGACAAAATCTTTTTCCCTCAAATCATTGATATTTGCTCCATACCAAATACCCAAGAAATCGGAGGGGACATAATGTCTATCACAGATTATGTCAAAACGATCGTTACGAGGTTTGAAAATCGCTACCCTGACATCGAGCTAGCAAAAAAGCTAGGTATGAGTCGCAAAAGTCTATGGGAAAAACGAAAAAAATACGGATTATTGCGAAAAAAGCAGAAATAATCCAAAACACAAGAATATTTTAAGATATTTTTTCTTACAATACAATCTTTTAGAAACCTTAAAAAGTTAGGCTATTTTCCACATTCTAACACATCAAAAGTGCGCTAAGATTGTGGCAAAATCTTTTGGCATTACACACAAATAGAGGGAAAACAGGGGAAAATCTAATTCGGGGACATAAGGAGTAAGAAAATGGAATCTTGGAGAAATATGAAACTTGGCACGCGAGTAGCGTTGTTTATCAATGGCATAGTGATGCTATGTATGCTTGTTATGGCATTTGGAATCATAAAAAGAAGCTCAAGCATACAGATTGAAGAATCCCACAAGCTAATCGACAATATTTCAGCAAGGTTTGCTAGCTTTTTGCAAGACCAGATAAATGAAGCCTTTGCTATGCTAGAATCTAGCGGAGGAAGCATAGAATATGTGCTATCAAATCCGCGCTTTGATAATGAAGAAATTTTGCAAAGCACCATTTCAAGCACGCTTGATAACAATCCTTGGGCGACACTAGGCTATGTGTATTTGCAAGATTCTACCCCACTAGGAGGGATAAAAAACGCCAAACACAGACTTCCAAATGGCGAATTTTTAATCATCGCTAGAGACAAAACCCCAGATACAAAAGGTGGCATAAGCATAATCGATGCAGACCCTGTGCTTACGAGTTTTAAGGGCTTGCAAAAAGCAATGAGTAGTGGCAAAATCGCTATTAGCAACCCCGCATTTAAGAGACTAACAAGCATAGGCGAAGTCTATGGCGTATCGCTAAATGTCCCTATTATTTTAAATGGCAAAGTCATAGGCGTGGTTGGGCTACTTATAGAAGCTAGCAACATAGGCGATGAGATTTTATCAAGTGCCAAAGAGGCGTTAAAAGCCGAAGGTGTCGTGCCATTTGTCCTTACCCAAGACAACACGATTATTATCCACCCTCGCAAAGAATGGCAGGGCGAAGAACTCCTATCTGTAAATAAAACCCCCTCCGCTTCTAAATTAGCAAAAGGCGTAACAGACAAAAAAGATGGCATTTACGAATACCGCACAAGCAATGGCGACATAAGCTGGACAGGGGTAAAATCCTTTGAAGCGGGCAAAGGTAGCGGGACTTATTGGAGTATGGTATTTGCCCTCCCTGAAGAGCAAGTCATAGCCCCTGTAAATGCCCTCCGCAATATCGTGTTATTTAGCATTGTTGTTTCATTAGTATTTATCGTATCTGTGGTGTTTATCTACATTAGCAAACGAGTTGTAAGCAGGATTGATAATATTTCTAGCCAGCTGTTTGGATTTTTTGATTATCTAAATCACAAAACCGATGTCTTGCCACCATTTTTGCAACCAAAAGCAAAAGATGAGCTAGGCGCAATGGCAATGGCAATCAACGAAAATGTAGAAAATACCCAAAAAAACCTAGACCAAGACGCAGCCCTAGTCAAAGAATCCCTAGAAATTTTTAACCATATAGAATCAAGTGGCGTAATAGATAGGCTCATCACTTTGCAAGGTAGCAATCCCCAGCTAAACGCTCTAAAAGAAGCCGTAAATACGCTATTAAAAGGAATAAATAATGCCG
>NZ_JBSIUV010000026.1:0-37766 GCF_053654515.1 Helicobacter sp. T3_23-1059
TTTAATATTTTTTAGGGAAGCGATACCTGAAATATCTTTTGAGTATCCCTCCACCTCGCCAAGTTTTTTGCAATTACCTTGAGGTATAGATTCTCTTATCATCTCCACATTTTCAGCACCTTCTGCAAGTAAAATGGGCTTAAAACACCCACTTAGCAAAATCATAGCCAAAGCGACACTGATTGAAATATTTATCTTGCCCATAAACTATCCTTAATATGAAAATTAGCATAAATGACAAAAATAAATAAGCCATAAAATTTTTATGCAAAAAACGATACTACAAAAAAAAAAAAAAAACAGAATCTAAATGTGAAAATATAGATTTTGCTTTTTTTTTTTTTTTTTTGATTTTGTTTGGGATTTTAAAGATTTTTTTATGTGGATTTTGGTGTTTTTTTGGCATTTTTTTGGGGTGTTTTTAGAGTTTTTATGGGGGGGGGGGGTTTATGGATTTTGGATACTTCGTTTTCTTGCGAAACCTATATCCGACAAGATACCCACCCCCCTTAATCCCAACTCCGCAAGAGAGTGGGGATTTAGATTGCCACGCCTTGCAAGCAAGGCTCGCAATGACGAGTTTTTTTTTTTTTTGATTTTGCCTACCTCTTAAACCCATCGTGCTAAGAGATGGGGAAGTTTAGATACTTCTATCTTAGCTCTAAAGTCTAGCAAAAATACAAACAAGCCCTAAAAACAATAAATCATCGTTTGAATCGGATTTAAAAATCCGCATAGCAATCTATAATCTCAATAACAATACACAAGCCAAAATCTTTTTTAAGTTTTTGCCATTGTTTTTGTTTATCACAACACAAAACACCTAGATAGCCTAAAAAATGTTGCTATAATTTTGATTTTATATTTTTGACAAAAACACAAAATCAGCGACAAAAAAACAATACTTCAAAAATCACAAAAAGGAGCAGTATGCGTCTAAGATGGCGTCATAATCGGCATAACGCACGCAATGAGCACAGCGCAAAATTTGCCCTCAAAGGTGCGTTTGCTATTTCGCTTGGGCTTGGGCTTGCGCTTTTATGTGCGATTATCACTGCGCTTGTGAGTATTTTTTCTTTTGATGCGAGTGTGCAGGTGGGCGCGTTTGTGGGGATTCTCGCACTGCTTATAATCCTATGGACAAATCAAGCCCTGCCTCTTGGCATAGTCTCGCTCCTGCCTATCGTGCTTTTCCCCGCGTTTGGGATTTTAGATGTCAAATCCGCCGCGAGCAATTACGCAAACCCGATTATTTTTTTATTTTTGGGTGGCTTTATGCTCGCCACTGCGGTGGAAAAAATTGGCTTGCATAGAATCATCGCCAAATCATTCCTAAGCCATTTCCCTCCCACGCCAAAGGGCGTGATTACCGCGCTTGGCGTGGCTAGTGTGGCGTTAGGTAGCGCGCTCTCAAACTCCACCGTTGCGCTATTGCTTATCCCTGTGGCGTTGTCCGTGTCAAATGATGAGGTGCTAAAAACGCGCTTTTTGCTTAGCGTGGCGTTTGGAGCGAGCATTAGCGGGATTACCACGCCTATTGGCACACCTCCAAATCTCATTTTTATCGGCTTTTTAGAGACGGTGGGGTTTGAGGGTATCGGCTTTATGACTTGGATTATGATGATGCTCCCCCTCACAATCACAATGCTTTATGCAATGGTGAAAATCCTCTCTTTTGGCTTGCCAAATGATACGCTTCAAATCGAGGTGTTTAAAGAAATTAGCGTGAGTTTTGCGCATAAGCGATTGCTTGTTATGCTTGGGTGTTTGTTGCTTTTGTTGCTACTAAATTCCCCAATTAAGCCTATTTATAATGGCTTAGGGCTTAATGAAAATGCGGTGTTGCTTCTTTTTGGATTGCTTATGTTTGTGCCAAAGCTAGGCTTTTTGCAATGGGAAGATTCTAAGCAGATTCCCTATGAGATTAACTTTTTGTTTGGGGCGGGGTTTTGCGTGGCTATGGCGATTTCGGAGATGAGCTTGGGGAGCGCGTTTGCGCCGATTTTTAGCTACCTCTCAAGTTTGCCAATCCTCGTGTTTATCTTGCTTTTGTGTCTGCTTGTGCTGACTTTAAGTATGTTTATTAGCTCCACCGCGCTTATTGCGATTTTGCTCTCTATCATTTTTGCCTCTACAAAGGGCTTTTTAGACCCCCAAATGCAAAGCCTTGTGATGCTTATAGCCACCATTTGCGTGGGCTTTAGCTTTATGTTTCCTATTTCTACGCCACCAAATGCGATTGTCTTTAGCAAGGGTGGGATAAAGATTTGGGATATGTTTCGCTTTGGGATTTGCCTAAGTGGCGTGGGAATCGTGCTTCTCATTGCCTTTGCAATGCTGTATTGGCGATGGTTTTTGTAGGGATTTTACAAATTTAAATTTTAATAATGTTATTCAAAATATTTTGGATAATATTTTTTGAATAATTGTCTAATATCCACAATCACACTATCTTTATCATCAGAATTTTTAAATAACAAATCTTCAAGCTCTGCAACCAATTTACTTCCAAGTAAATCTCTCCTGTCTCTAATGTTTATATACACTATGTACTGGAGTTTGTTTTTCCTCGTTATACCGTTTGATTTGTATGCAAATTGTATAGCCTCAAGCAATTTCTCCATTTTGTCTTTTATTCTTTGCTTACGTGTATCTTGTTGTGTGATTTTGTGATAAATATGTGTAATAAGCCAACCACCTATTACCCCACCAAACGCAGAAGCAAAGTTAATAATGCTATCCATATTAAAATCAATCTCTAGCCAAAACTTCTTTTATAGTATTGAGTAAATCTTTTTCGTCCAGACTTTGATTGTTGATATGTATATATTTGTCAAAATCCACTTTATTTTGACGGATAAGTTTGCAAAAGCTGGCATCCACAAAAGAATCTGAAAAAGGCAATTCCAAATGTTCAACCTTAATCAATACCTCTTCTTTATTTTGCAACCATTTCGATAGATAATTTTTTTCAAAATCTTCCCCATTTTTTTCCTTGTCGTGTTCTTTATTCCTTGCATAAGGTGTCCGTGTATATTTTTTATCAAATTCAAACACTTGCATTTTGCACTCCTTTTAAAAATTCTACAACAGGCAATTCAAAGCTAATCAAAGTGCCTATTGCAAGATTTTCATTTACTTTCCTTACGAGAGTTTCACATTTTAGCGTATTATTATTGTATTTTAGTTCATAAAAATCTCTTTTTGACACAATTTGTAATTTTCCACCACACTTTTGTACCGTCTCTTTCAATCGCCTTGTTCCATTGCCTCTTCTAAATCCTTGCCCAGAATACTCTCTGTCTCTATCTTTATTTGTTTCAAATATCATCTGAACATAATTGGTTAATATCTCTTTTCCCTTGTCAAGAATTGTGCTACGAGCTTTTATTGAACCCACAAAACCTATCCCACTATCCAAAATAGCAAACTTTAAAATACTATTTTCAACCTCACCTGCTAGATACACCATTTTTTCTAAGGATTTTGAGTGAGATTGCACATTAAGCAACAATTCTAAAAATATTTTGTTTAATATCATTTTTGCAGTTTCTTTGTCGGTGATGTGTCCTATCTGTTGTAACGAATACTCAATCAATTCATTTGATATTCTTAATAAAACCTTTTTAAATTCTTGTTGAGAATTTATATAAACTTCTAAAACACGAATTTTACCTAAATTAGACTTGTCGTGTATTGGTTTGTCGCATAGTATTTCAAAAATTCCTGTCTGTATAAATAAACTTTTTATTTTCTTGTCCTTTGGCATTAGCTCTTTTCTAAATCCAAAAGAAGTTTTTTTGATTTTTCTTAATTCTTTGAGTAGGCTTGTAAATATTAGGCACATTCCTAAGTCAAATCTGTCTAATTTTTTAAAGTTAATACGAAAGTTGTTTTTCTTTTTTAAAAATTCTACATCCTTAATAAGTTTATTTACATTTAAAAAAGTAAGCTCTAATGAATCGTATTCCTTGTCAGATGCTTTGTTTCTATCTTCGTTGTTTTTATTAAGTTTTGACTTTTTTATGATTTGTCTATGTCTTTTTTCTTGATATTTTGCGCGAATTTTATTGCAATAATGGCGAAATTTACTTGAGTGATAAACTTTTTTCAAATTGTATCCTTAGATATGTTATACGAATGTAATCCAAATCCAAACGGTAGTATTATACAATTCTTAATTTAAGAGTTTATGATTTCTTGCTCCAAGCTAATCATTTCTTTACCTTGTGCTTTAAATTCTAGAATCTCCTCCACGAGATTCACAACTTTATCAGCGATTTTTTAGATTCTATTTATCCTTGATTTTCCTAAAATCCGCTTTTATTCCACCGCGTATATTGCTATCATAATCGCAAATATATTTTAAAATGTCCATATCAAACCCCAAAACTTTCAAACAAATATGATAATCCAAAATATCCACGCAATCTTTGATTTGCGAAGTAGCAAAAAAATTATGTTGCGCGTTAAATACACTTTGCATTTTTTGCCAATGTGCTAGTGCTAGCTTTTCCCACAAATCATTATGTTTTTGTATCAAATCTATTTTTGGCAATCTAAAACTATCCATAATATCTTTGTTATTATGCCTGCCGTCCCCATAGATTCGTAACCACCAATAATACACATTTGAATTGATAAGACAAAACACAAAAAATTTATTTTTCACGCTAAAAGATTTGATTTCCGTGCTTTTATAGGGTATCTCTAAAAACGCGTTATACCAATAATTCCCGCTTGTGCGTATGTATAGCGACTCATCGCCACCAAACAAATCGCCAAGTTTGTGTGGCAATTTTTTCAAATAACACAAAATCTCTAAATTTTTACGCCCGCCAATTTTTGGGATTCTATGCTTTGTGGCAAAATCATTGCCTAGCTCGCTATCAATGAGTAGCAAATCATTCACGCGGCTAAATTCTACCTCCTCGTGCGGAATTTTTTGTCGCACAAAATTGCTTGTTTGAAAAACCGCTTTTTGATTTTCGCCCTTAGAATGTGCAAACAAAATACTTACGCTTTGAGACATTTTGTCAAACTGCGGAGAGCCATCTCTATCATACGATGAGATTTGTATATTTTTGTAGTTTGAGTGCAAAAGATTTCTAAGCCCGCTTTGTGCCAATGAAAAAGTAAGCGCGTAACTTGTTACGAAACTAAAATGTGCTTTTTGCTTAATAAGCGTGTGTGCTAGCTCGGCAAAATTTGAGCTAATCTCGCCAAAATACGAATGCGGAAAATTTGATTCTATAAGTTGCTTTTGATAATCTTTGTTGAGATTCCCATACGGTGGGTTGCCAATGACTAAATCAAAGCCCATAAAATCCCCGTTGCTATCCAAAACTTCGGGGAACTCAAGACGCCATTCAAACGCGCCTTTATACTCCGCACCACTTAGCACAGAATCTAGCCTATGTCGCAATAGCTTGATATTTGCATAGCTTTGTGCGGCTTTTGCCTGCTCCTCTTCGCTTAGATTTGCCTCTGCAAAGAGATTGCCTATTTGCCCGCTTAGTCCATCTAGCAAACTCTCATCATCAAGCAAAAAATTCCCAAAATCACGGATATGATTTTTTAAGGCTTTTTCTAGCTCTTTTTTGGTTTTGGGGTCTTTTAGCGTGAGGCGAAATGTCGCTTTTAGATTTTGGATTTTAGATTCTATGTCTTTTTTCTTTGGCTTTAGCTCGCTTTGGCTAGAGTTTTTATACTCAAAGACGAGCTTTTGGTAGTCTTTGATTTGCTTGTCGATATTTGGGATATGTCGCAGGCTATCTTGCAGGGCAAAGCGACTTATGAGCGAGTTTCCGCATTTTATGTTTATATCGATATTTGGCAGGGTTTGCATTTGGTGGCAATGCACGCTTAAATGTGGCTCATAGCCCTCATCACCCTGCGTGAGATAATAGCTATTTTTTAGGAGTTCTATCCATAATCGCAGTTTGCAGATTTCCACAGAATTTGGATTTATATCCACGCCAAAGAGATTGCTCTCAATTATGCACTTTTTGAGATGAAAGAGCGATTTTTGGATAGCTTGGTTATTGTCATTTGGCTTACTTGGCTTACGATAGTCAAAGACTTTATCACGCGACACATAGATGATTATTTCATCATCTTCTATACGCAAGTCATATTCATTTAGCTCATCACTTAGTCGCAAGTAATGATAAATACGCACCATTTCACATAGCACAGAGACGAGGAAATGCCCGCTCCCTACTGCAGGGTCGCAGATTTTGATTTCACGCAAAATCTTTTTAAAATCTTCCCTCCTCTCGCGCTCATCGCGGATTAGCTCACGCAAGTCATTGAGATTTTTGGCATTCCATTTAGGATTTGCTTCGTTAAATTTCTCTACGATGACTTGCTCCAAACTCACGCGACACATATAGCTAGTGATAAAATTTGGCGTATAGTAGCTCCCCTCTTTGTAGCCATTTAGTTTCTCAAAGACTAGCCCTAGCACATTTGTTTTGATAAGCTCTTTTTGCTCGATGACATTGCTAGAATCCACACTATCAAATCGCGCACTATGTCGCGCATTATTTTTGCCTGCCTCCCCACTGCCATAATCAAAGCTATCCAAAAACTCAAATATATAATCTAGCAGATTCACACTGCCAGCCTTTGTCTTGCCTTCTTTTTTGACTTGAGTGGTGGGGTAGTAGAAAAATGTAGCGTTATTATCAAGCATAGAGATTTCTAGGATTTCCTCGCATTCTTGCTTCTCAAAGAGGCTAGAATTTAAATGTGGCAAGTAAGATAAAGGCGAGCTTGTATCGCGCTTATGATGCTCTTTTGCCAAAATCTCAAAAAATAAATGGGATAGGGCTTGATAATCTTTGAGTTTGGATTTATTAAGAAATGAGAGAGTTTTATCATCATTAAAGCGCACGAGATTTGCCTCTATGAGCTTCAAAAACAAGATTCTATTTAGCCACAAAATAATATATTGCATCACAAAATCTAAATCATTTGCTTTGTGCGTGTCGTGGGCTTGCAAGTGAGAAGTGATTAAGTGATAAAGCGTATTTTTCCCTTCTTTACTTTCTTTGCTCGGTAGGATTAGGATTTTGCCATTTTTGGTGTATTCAGCAAGCCCTAAAATATAGAGCAATTCATTATAAAATCTAGGGCTTAGCGGATTATTTAAGTTAAATTCGCCAAAGAGAAAATCTTTATGGAAAATCTTGCATAGAAATTCTAGGTATTTTTTATGTTTGGGGGTTAGATTTTGTGGATTTAGATTATCTAGCGTGGAAATATCAAGGGCGATTCCTTGCAATTCATCATTTAGCGTATCTATAATATCGCTTGCCTTTGCATAAAAACTGCTCGTGTCATTTTTGTAGCGAGCAAATGCTTCTTTGATTTTGGTATTTTTAAAAAACAGCCTATCAAACTCCTTGTAGCTAAAAATAAAAAAGCGCGTAAAATCCGTGATGATGATAGATTCTAGCGCGTAGTTTTGCTTCTCACACACTTCGCGCAAATAATACAAAATCGCCTCGTGCAATGCCTTGCAATTTACATTTTGGGGGCTAAACGATTGTTTATTTTTAGTGAGATTTTGGGGGAGTTTTGCTTCTATGATGACTTTTGTATGCGCGTTTGTGGCGTTTGAAGTGTCTTTTGTGTCGCGCTTTATGAGGGCTAAATCAATCGCGCTATTTGCATTTAATGCGCCACTTTCTTGCTCGCTTATAGCTTCAAATCCTAGCGCGCTAAAAAACTGCGCTAACTCGTTGCTAGCGAGATTGCGCTCGCTGTATTTGGTGGATATGAGATTTTGCTCTAGCTTATGTTGCACGGCTAAAAGATATGTAGCGATAATATTTGCAAACGCGCTTAAATGCGTTTTTTCTAATGGCTCTTGGGCATAGATAGGATTTAGATTCTCTAGCGCAACGGGATTAAACTTAAGCATTGATAAAAAACTCCTTTGGTTTTTTAATGTTATTTTTTAATAGTTTTTAGGCATTTATGCTGTGAAATTTTAGCAAAATTTGACTATTTAAGATTTTCATAATGAGTGTATTTGTCGCTCTGACATTTTTAGAAGTTTGCACAAAAAGATCTTGTGATTATGGCAATATTTTACATTCTATCTTAAAATTTAATAAAACTATAAGAGAGAAAAAGTATAATTACAAATTCAAAAACATTAGACACAATCATAAACTCAAATAAAATAATAAGGAAATAAAATAAAGTGGAAGAACAAAAAGAACAAATAAGTTTTGATGATTTGGGACTTAAAAAATCCGTGCTAAAAGGCGTGCAAGTCGCAGGATTTGGCACTCCTAGCCCTATCCAATCTCAAGCCATACCAGCCGTGCTAAAAGGAGGCGATGTCATCGCCCAAGCCCAAACAGGCACAGGAAAAACCGCAGCTTTTGTCCTGCCAATACTGCAAAATCTACAAAATAACGGCGAAATCGAGGCTTTAATCATAACTCCAACACGAGAGCTAGCTATCCAAATCAGCGATGAAGCATTTAAGCTAGGCAGATTTTGTCGCACACGCACAATATGCGTGTATGGCGGGCAAAATATCAAACACCAAATCAGCTTTTTAGACAAAAAACCACAAATAATGATAGCCACACCGGGCAGATTGCTAGATCATTTGCAAAACAATCGCTTGCGCAACTTCGCCCCTAGAATCATCGTGCTTGATGAAAGCGATGAAATGCTAGATATGGGCTTTTTAGAATCTATTGAAGAGATTTTTTCATACTTGCCCGAGCAAATCCAAGTGTTGCTTTTTTCTGCGACTATGCCAAAACCTATCCAAGAGCTAGCTGACAAACTGCTAATAAACCCCACCAAAATCAAAATCGCACCCGCAGAAGTAACAAACCACGACATTACCCAAAAATACTATGTCATCAATGAAAATGAGCGCAATGAAGCCATAATCCGCCTGCTTGATACGCAAAATCCCACCTCATCTATCATTTTCACTCGCACCAAAAAAGAAGCAGACAATCTAAATGAATTTTTACACGCGCAAGGATATGATTCTGTGGCGTTGCACGGGGATTTAGACCAGAGGGCTAGGCGAGAGGCGATAAACGCATTTAAAGGACGAAATACCGAAAAAAAACGCACGCCAATCCTAGTCGCAACCGATGTGGCAAGTCGCGGACTAGATATTAGGAATGTAAGCCATGTGTTTAACTATCACATACCGCTAAATCCAGAAAGCTATATCCACCGCATAGGACGCACAGGGCGTGCGGGCAAAAAGGGCGTTGCTATCACGCTTGTAAGCCCACTAGAATATAAAGAATTGCAACGAATCCAAGATGATGTAGGCTCTAAATTAGAATTGTTTGAAGTGCCTATCGACCCCGCACAAGGACTAAATAAACTACTAGAAACAAAAATTTCAAATAAGGCGATAGAGGCGTATTCACGCATAAGCAATGAAATCGAGCTAAGTCAGCTTTGCTTAAAACTTTTAACGCATTATTTAGACAAAGCAGAAATGCCAAAACTCCCACAAATGCCACAATCATCTAGCCCAACAAAAAAAGATTCTAGCAAGCCTAACCACCCAAAACCATATAACAAACTAAGAAAAAGCCACAAAAACAATAGGCATAACCCTTAGTCTAAGCATTCTAGGAATTAAACCTCTACTTGCAGATGGCTTAAATCTCATAAAACAAAATCTACATAAAAGGAGCAAAAATGGCACTAAAAGAATCGAGCTACATTTGGAAAAATGGCAAACTCATCGCGTGGAAAGACGCTACCACACATATTTTAAGCCATACTATTCATTATGGAAATGCCGTGTTTGAAGGCACTAGGGCATATATGACGCCAAAGGGATTGGCGATTTTTCGGCTTGATGACCATTGCAAGCGATTGTTAAATTCTGCAAAAATTGCTCGTATCAACTGCCCTTACGATTTAGCGGAGCTAAAGCAAGCGCATATTGACTTGTTGCGCGCAAACAAGGCAGACTATAATGGCAATGTGTATATCCGTCCATTTATCTACTTGGGTTATGGCGTTATGGGCGTGTATCACGCAAACGCGCCTGTGGAGACTGCTATCGCCGCGTGGGAGTGGGGCGCATATCTTGGCGAAGATGGCATAAACAACGGAATCAAAGTCAAAATGAGCTCTTTTGCGCGAAATTCTGTCAAAAGCTCGATGGGCAAGGCAAAAGCTGCGGCAAATTATTTCAACTCTCAAATGGCGAAATACGAGGCGATTGCGTGCGGGTGTGAAGAGGCGTTGTTGCTTGATGAGAGCGGGTTTGTGAGTGAGGGAAGCGGGGAGTGCTTTTTCATCGTGCGAGATGGCAAGCTCATCACCCCGCCACACGACTACACTTTAGAATCTATCACCCAAGCCACCACCATAGAAATCGCCCGTGATTTGGGCATCGAGGTGGTGGAGCGCAATATCACGCGTGATGAAGTCTATATCGCTGATGAGGCGTTTTTCACAGGCACAGCCGCAGAAATCACGCCCATAAGAGAGGTGGATTTCTACCCCATAGGCGTGCGAAGTGGCGAGGGCAAGGCAGGAGCAATCACCAAAAAACTCCAAGCAGAGTTTAACAAAATCATAAACGGCGAGAATCCAAAATACGCCCATTATCTTACTTTTATTGATTAAGTTATAGTTGATAAAACAAGATATTAGCTATAAATTGATACCCTTGCAAACGCATAAATAAAATCTAAATCCAAAAGGAGAATCTAATGCCGATTGACTTAAACGAACACTTGAAACGGAAAAATGCCAATAATGGCACAAACAACCAACATAACGAAAATCCACGCAACAATGCAAACAACGGAAATAATGGCAACCAAGATAATGACAACAGAAATGGTGGCAAAAATCCATTTCCGCCAAATTTTAATACAAATTTTGGTATTCCGCCAAATGTGCTAAATTCTCGCTTTGTAACCTATGCAATCGTAGGCATAATCGCCGTACTACTCTTTGTGATGGCGCGACCATTTGTGGTGGTAAATTCTGGCGAAACAGGTATCAAAGTAACGATGGGTGCGTATGATTATGAGCATCCTATGAAGCCGGGTCTGCATTTTTTTGTGCCTATTTTTCAAGATGTCATTATCATTGACACAAAGGTGCGCACGCTAAATTTTACTAGCCGAGAAGATATGGGCAATGTCGGTAAAAACCAAAGCATATTGCGAAATGAAGCAATCAATGTTATGGATACAAGCGGTATGACGATTTCTATCGAGCTAACTGTGCAATATCGTTTAGATGAAGCCAAAGTGCCTTTTACGATAGCAAACTACGGGACTGCGTGGGAACAAAAGCTAATCAATCCTGTTATCCGCGACATCGTGCGAAGCGCGGTGGGCAAATATCCAACCGAAGAGCTCCCTACCAAGCGTGATGAAGTGGCAAGCCTTATTTATAATGGCTTTAAAAACAGCATAGATGCCGTGCCAAATCAACCCGTAAAACTAGAATCTATCCAACTACGCGAAATCGTCCTGCCCGAAGAAGTAAAATCTCGAATCGAAGGTGTCGAGCTAGCAAAAAGAGATGCCCAAAAAGCCAAAGAAGAAGCAAATGCTTTGCGTGAGAGGGCAAAAGGTAAGGCGGATTCCCTAGAAATCGAGGCAAAAGGGCAATCACAAGCAAACCGACTTGTAAATGATAGCCTATCTCAAAGACTTTTAGAACTTCGTCAAATCGAAATGCAGGGCAAATTTAACGAAGCATTAAAAGAAAATAAAGACGCACAAATATTTCTAACACCCGGTGGTGCAGTCCCAAATATTTGGGTAGATAGCAAAAGCAAACAGCAAAATTCTGTCATAAGCAAATAATGATTTTGTCATAATAATCGCTTTTTGCAAAATCTAAATGCCTAAAAATAAGGGGAAGTAAATGGCTCAAAAAATCCAAAAGATTCTCTCTCTTTTTGATTGGGATACTTCCCCGCTTATCCCCGCTATCGCACAAGATAGCGACACAAAGCAAGTCTTAATGCTAGCTTTTATGGATAAAAAAGCATTAAATCTTACTTTGCAAAGCGGAGAGATGCACTATTTTTCGCGCTCTAAGAATCGCATTTGGAAAAAAGGCGAGCAAAGCGGACATTTCCAAATCGTGCAAAAAATCCTAATTGATTGCGATAATGACGCGCTTGTATTTCTTATAAAGCAAAAAGGTGTCGCCTGCCACACGGGGCAAAAAAGTTGCTTTTTTAGAGAAATAGATTTTGATAAATCTAGCGTAAAATCCGCCCCAAAATCAAATCCAAATTATGGCGTTAATTATGGTGTCATTGATGATTTATACCACACGCTTTTGGAGCGCAAAAACGCAAATCCCAAAACTTCCTACACCGCTATGCTTTATCAAAAAGGCACAGATACTATCGCAAAAAAAATCATCGAAGAGGCTAGCGAAGTAGCCCTAGCGTTGAAAGATTGCGACTTTTTAAATAGCATTGATACAAGCGACAAAAATTCGCAAGCTAACAAAGACTGCAAACAAGATAGCTTCACAAAATCTACTAAAAAATCTAAAATAGATTCTACCACCACCAAATCCCAAAATCCACATTCTCATCTAGTCTATGAATGTGCGGATTTGCTATATCATAGCCTTGTCGCCCTAGCCAAGCACAATATCCACCCCGAGCAAGTAAAAAACGAGCTAGCAAGGCGGTTTAATTGTAGTGGATTAGCAGAAAAAGCAAGCCGAACAAAATCTAGCGCAAAATCAAAAACCACAACAAAAGCTAGCAATAAAGCAAAATCTAGCAAACCCACCAAAAATATCCAAAAAAACCAAATCAACAAAGGCAAATAAATAATGTATCCCCCGCTATCTTTTGCCCCGCTAAAAGCTATGCTTCTCGCCATAGCAGAGCATATCACGGTAGTTGAGCTAGGCGTATTTATGCTACTTTTTTTAGTCTTTGTGTTTTTCTTTTTTTTGTCGCTTGTGTTTTGGCATTTTAGACGCATACTTTTTATATTTTTTCTCATAGAAACGGCAATTTTGCTATGTATCCCCTATGGCATTTCCCAAATCTCTCAAAAAATCATCTACCCCATAGAAGTGCGCTATGACAAGTTTCGCCCATTTGTCTATACCACAGGGTTTAACTACGATATAGAAATCACTAGCAAAGCAAAACTACCTATCAGAGAATGCTTACTAACCGTTATCCCAAAACGAGCGGGGGCAAATATAATAAAAAAACCAAAAACTAGCGCAAAATCTAGCGAGATAGAATCTAGCCAAACAGAATCAAGCATAGAATCAAATGTGGAATCAAATACAAAATCAAATGAAGAATCAAACACAAAAACAAGCGCGCAGTCTAATATAGCTATGGATTCTAACCAACAAGACAAGGCAGAATCTAGTCAAGTAAATACCACGCAAGATATGGCGGATTCTAGCACAAAGCAAGATTCTACCAAGCCCACGCAAGAATCTTTAAACCAATCCAAAATCGCGCAAAATACGCAAATATCACAAACAGGGCAAGAAAACAACGATGATTCTAAAGAGCCTCAAACGCAAGAATCTAAAGAATCTACAAACGCTGAAATACAATCCCAAGAATCTAACAAATCCCAAGAAAACAAAAAGCCCAAAAAACCAAAAACCCCCAAACCTCCCTCACCATACGCCCTCAAAGCCTACAAAATCCTAGATTATCTAGTCCCTATTGACGCATTTGTAGAGGTGCTAGAGCTAGAAACCCCGCTTACATACAACAAAAAAGTCCGCTGGCAAGGAATCATACGAGATTATAAATATGATGAAAACTACGGCGTACAAATCAGCTGTCATTAGCATTTATGCGACACTGACACATTATCCGCATTTGCGATAAAACAAGACATTTTTCACGCCAATCAAACAAGTAAAAAACCAAGTAAAAAACACAAACCCACGCTTAAATCAACTACAAACACTACACAAACTACACAAACACGCTATCACTCATTACGGGTTGGAGATTAGATTTCTTAAGCATTGCTAGAATCTCTGCCACACTGCGATTATCGCTTATGCTAAATTGCTCATCGCCTTTTTTGCTCGCTTCTTGCTGTCCTAGCGATTTTCTCTCTAGCGCACTTCGCTCGCCTATGGCGACTGATACGCCTGCGGAGATTTTGTTTGCGCCTAGTTTTATGGCATTGTTGCGAAATCTCTCCCCCTCCCTGCTAGAAATGGTAATACTAGCATAAGGCAAAAATAATCGATACGCACAAAGCACTTGCAAAAGCCTAGACTCCGTAACGGCTTTTGGGTGGATTTTGGGGTTATTTATGATGGGTCGCAGTCGCGGGATTGATAGGGCGATTTCTGCGTGAGGGTATTTGCGTTGCAAAAAATATGCGTGCAAAGCGCAAGCTAGCGCGTCTTTGCGAAAATCATCTATGCCAAGCAAAGAGCCAAATCCAACCCCTCTCATTCCCGCTAGCAATGCCCTCTCTTGTGCGTAAAATCGATATGCAAAGGCTCTTTTTTCGCCTTCTATGTGGATTCTAGCGTATTTTTTTGGGCAGTAAGTCTCTTGAAATAGCGTTACAAAATCGCAACCATTTTTGCGCAAAATCTCGTATTCATCGATATTTAGTGCGTAAATTTCTACTCCTATGACACTAAAATACTCCCTTGCTATCTTGCAGGCATTAGCTATGTAGTCTATGCTTGCGTATTCTCTACCCTCGCCACAAAGAAACAAAATCTCTTTTAAACCACTTTTTGCGATGATTTCTAGCTCGGCTTGGATTTCATCTACTTCTAGCTTTGCGCGTTTGATTTTATTGCCTTTTTGAAACCCGCAATACACGCATTTGCTCGCACAATGATTGCTAAGATACAATGGCGTAAAAACGCTAATAGAATTTCCAAAATATGCTTGGACGCGCTTTTGTGATTCTTTTGCCAAAACTTCAAGCATAGATTCTGCTTCTATGCTTAGCAACGCGCATAAATCGCTAACTTCTAAAAAACTCTTGCTAAGTGCTAATTCTACTTCTTTTTTGGTGTAGGCATTTGGGTTATAAGATTCTCTTATTTTTAGCACAGATTCTAAAATATTAGAATCTATTTGTTGCATTTGGTTTTGAAATTCCCACACGCTCGCAGAATTTACCATTTTATTTCCTCATTTTCTAAGCTAAATCGCTTAAAATCTCATAAATATTTTTGCCATCAATCTTTAATCTTGCAAAAAGCTTGTAAGTGGCGAAATATCGCTAAGAAGCGAAGACGCACTAGGGCTAGATTCTACCGCTAAGCCCGCTAAAAAAGCCGCCCTTCCCGCTTCTATGCCAAGCCTAAAAGCCCGCGCCATAAGCGTAATATCATTTGCATTAGCAATCGCAGTATTTGCCATTATCGCGCTTACGCCCATTTGCATTGCCTCGCAGGCTTGAGAAGGAGAGCCAATCCCTGCATCTACAATGATAGGCAAATCTATCTCACGCAACAAAATCTCTATAAAAGCCTTTGTTTGCAAGCCTTTATTTGTGCCAATAGGTGCGCCAAGAGGCATTATCGCGCACGCACCTGCATTTGCCATATCTCGCGCCGCATATAGCTCTGGATACATATACACAAGCGGAGTGAAACCCTCCTTTGCAAGCATTTCGGTGGCTTTGGCACTCTCATAGTTATCGGGCAAAAGATATTTGCTATCGCTGATGACTTCGATTTTGATTAAATCACTATGGCAAATCTCACGCGCCAATCTAGCAATGCGCAAGGCTTCATTTGCATTTCTAGCACCGCTTGTGTTTGGCAGTAGCGTGATTTTTGGCGGGATAAAATCTAAGATATTTTCTATCCCACCGCTATTTGTGCGGCGCAAGGCAAGGGTTATGATTTGCGCTCTAGCCTCTTTGATAGCAGAATCTATTATGTGAAATGAATATTTGCCTGAGCCAAGTATAAAACGCGAAGTAAAACTATACTTGCCAAGTTGCAATATATCGCTAGATTCTGCGGGATTTTGACTAGCTGTGGTGGATTTTGTAGATGTTAGATTTTTGCTAGATTTTAGATTAGGTTGCGCATTAGAAGTTGGTTTTTTATCATTTATTTGTTGCATTGTTTGCCTTTTTTTTGATTATTTTTGCGTATTTTTTATACCATTTTTAGCGCACAAAATCTCTAGCACAAGGTTTGCTTGATGGGCTGCACAGATATTTACACGCGGACTCATAAGCCCCCTGCCATAGCCTGCCGCGCTAGATAAATCCCCGCAAACATAAAATCTATCATTGATTTTATGCGTCTTAATCGCGTTTGACTCGCCAAATCCTGCTAACCCGCTCGCACATATCAATACAGAATCTGGAAAATGCGCGTGAAAATGCTGTGCTAACATCGCTTTAGCATAGGGATTATCAAACGCTTCGCACACGATTTGACAGCCATTAAAAAATGATTTTATATTGCTAGATTCGATTTTTTGGGTGAAAATCTGCGTGGTGATAAATGGATTTATCGCTTTTATATGCGCTTGCAAGGCTTGCGTCTTTGGCTTGCCTAAATCATCGATATTGTAAGCCTGCCTATTTAGATTGCTAGGCTCGATAATATCAAAATCAATCAGCACCAAATGCCCTAGTCCGCTTCTAGCAAGCATTATAGCGATATGTGAGCCAAGCCCGCCAAGCCCACAGATTGCGACTTTTGATTGCTTTAGCGCGTTATGGACTTTGGGCGTGTGGCGCGCGCTCATCATTGATTCTAGCGCGTCTTGTGGTGGCATTTCCCCCTTTTTTATGCACCATAGCTCATCGCCATTTTCTAGCACTTTTGGCTCTTTGGTTGCAAAGCCATTGACTATCCACACACTATCTTGCCACTCGTTATCTTGCTTGCAAATTTGACTAGCAAAAAAGCTAGCAGAATCCGCCTTATCGGTTTGATATTTTTTGCCATTAAAAAGTATGTTTTTTAGGTTGTTTTTCATTTGAGTTGCTTTGTTAGATTTTGCTTTTTAGCCACCGCCTACGAAGCTAAGGATTTCGACTTTATCGCCTTGCTTAAAAACGATATTGCTAAATTCATCTTTTGGGATTATCCTGCCATTTAGCTCTAAAGCGATTAGCTCTAAATTTATCCCTTTTAGTTTTGCATATTCTAGTAGGCTAAGGCTATCGTGGGTAAAATTCTCGCCATTGATACACATAACAAATCCTTAAAATCCCTAAAATCTAAAAAATTTTGGGAGTTTTTTTGAAATTTTTACAATATTGATAGATTTTACAATATGGCAGAGAGGAAGGGATTCGAACCCTCGAAAGCTTGCACTTTACACGCGTTCCAGGCGTGCTCCTTCAACCACTCGGACACCTCTCTATTTACTAAGTTTTGTGTGTTTATAGATACTAGATATTGCCAATGCTAAAAGTCGCTATTATATACCAAAATAAGCAATTTTTACGCATATTTGCAGGAATAATATTTTAAACAACATTTATGATTTGGTTAGTTAATTTTCTTTTTTAAAACTTACAAAAAGTCCAAACCTACCCGTTTTCGCGCTATTTACAAAAGCTTTGTCCTGTGCATTTTTGCGTAAATCTTGCACCGCTCTGCGATAAGAAAAAAGACTATCCTCACAGCAACTACATTTTTGCAATACTTCAATATTTTTGGGCAAAATCCCCGCTTCCTCGCACTCATCTAGTAGCATAGAGACTAAGTCCAAAAAATATTTCCCCTCTCTTTTTTCTACATATTTTGTGCCAAAATCTCGCACTATTTTTTCTGCCAAATCTCCACCCACTTCATAGCAACAAGACCGAATCGAAGCACCGATAAAAACAAGTATATTTTGGATTTTCGCGCCATTTTTTAGTAGCTTATCAACGCCATTAGTAAGGATTTTTTGACATACCCCAGCCCTGCCAGCGTGGATTGCCACAAAGGCATTATTTTCCCTATCAAAAAGCAACACAGGATTGCAATCAGCTACCAAAATAAGCGCGACAATATGTTTGTCATAATGACAAAAAATACCATCGCCCTGCCCTAAATTTTGCTCTTTTAATAAATACTCTTTTAGATTTTGTGAATTTTGGTTTGGCAATTTTTGATTTGACAAATATTGCAAAATCTCACCATTATTGCCCAAATTATTATTTAAATTATTACGCAGCAGATTCTCATTAGTGAAGTTTTTATCGTGGCTTTGATATGCTGTCAAAATCGTATTAGAATGCACTTGATTGCAAAAAATAAGTGTTTTTTGTGGAAAATATTTAGCGAGGATTTGTGCGCGATTTTGCTTGATATGTTGGAGGTTGTCGCCTGTGTTTTGTCCTAGATTTAGGCTATTATAAGGAGTCTTGCTTACTCCACCTAGCCTAGAGCTAAGCACAAAATACACGCCACTATCCCTAAAAAGCGGGCTTTGCTCGCTTGAGTAAAAAATAGTTTTGTCGTTCGTGTTGCTTGTGCTGTTTGTATTGTTGCAGATTTTGCCTGTGTCTAGAATTGTTTGGATTGGCATTTTTTGCCCTATGTGATGGATTTAGAAATTCTTTGGTGGATTTTACAATATTTTTAACTCAATCAATCAAACTTAATCGCAGGCAAAGAAGTCTTAAATTAAAGTTGCACATATAAAAAACAAAAATATCATTCATTCAAGGATTTTTAGGAAAAACAATAGAGATTGATGAAAAACTCTTTGGGAGCTAGAAGAACGCGAGGAAAAAGGCAGGGTAGCGGGGCAAAACACATTCGCTTGGAATGTTTAAACAAAATAATTGCGTCTACACACAACTTGTAAAGAATTGGTTAGCAGAATATCTTTTGCCTATAATGCGGGCTTAAATAATATAGGCGAGATAGATTTTTTAGTGCTTGTTTTTGGGCGTATGAAGTGTTAGTAGATTTTGAAGTAAAAGCTCATTATTTGAGTAAAAATAGCCACAATAAGTTTGTTTTGGATAAAAAAAATCATTTCAATAGAATCGAAAACTTTTTTACCTGCTCCTCGCCATCTTTTGCCTCTTACTCTTTTAGCACCCAAAATCTATATTAAAAGATTGCTTTCATCAACTTAAATTTCGCCTTGCATTTTGGAAGTTTTCTCACATTCTTTTGCGATTAAGATTCTAATATTTTGATGATTTTATTGATACTTTGGCGAGAAATTTTGCTTAATTTTGCAATTTTAACAGCTTCAATATCAAGACTTCTTGCAAAGCTAAGAGTGTAAGCGAAGTAGAAACATATTTAAGAATCTTTTTTTTAATCTATCTTGTTTTTGATTCTCTCAGCCTCTTAAATTCTTGCAAAGGTTTTTATTATGTATCAATATACTTGTTTTTTATCGCTGACATCATAACTTAAGACTCCTTTATGTGAGATTAAGTTGGATTGAGCCAAAACTTTTAGCGATTTTGCGTGAGAGAAGTGCGGAGGCATTAGAATCGCAAGGCAAAGCAGGGAAATATGATTTGTGTGATAAAATTCGATATTTGTAGATTTAAGGATTTGTGATGGATAATTACGACAAATCGCCTTATGGAGAAGTGATTTATGAGTTTAAATACGAGTTTCCAAAAAAGCCATTTAATCGCTTTTCAAGAATCTTAGATAGGGTTAGCTGGATAATAGCCACTTGCGTTTTTGTATATTTTGCTTATTTTTTAAACGATGAGTTTTTACTCCCCACGCTTGATAATATATGGACTATGATTACAAAGCATTTTTGTCTTTTGACAAAAATTAGCAATATGTGTAACATACTTCTTTGGCTTATAATTGTATTGATGTCTTATGTTTGTATTATTATTTTTTCTTTTTGTGCCATCAATATATTGTTTATAATGCCACGCAATCAAATCTTTTTAACCAATAAAGGTATGTTTGTAATGGCTACTCATCTACTTGGATTGTGGCGTAAAAAAAGATTGTATCCCTATGGGAGCTTTTCTCTAGCAGCACACCTTATCGGTGGAAACGGGACTCTTGAAAATCATTGGCAATTTCGCGTATGCGATGATATAGATAAAAAATATAGTGGATTTAATTTTAAGCATTCTAAAACATATTCAATTACCAAAAATAACGAAATTCAAGACATAGGAAAATTTTTAGCGATTTTGCGTGAGAGAAGTGCGGAGGCGTTGGATTCGCAAGGCAAAGCAGGGAAATATGATTTGTGTGATAAAATTCGATATTTGTAGATTTAAGGATTTGTGATGGATAATTACGAAAAATCGCCTTATGGAGAAGTGATTTATGAGTTTAAATACGAGTTTCCAAAAAAGTTTGGGAATCGATTATTTGAATTTTGGGATATAACCATATTTACTATAATTGCGCTATGTTTGCCGTTATTTTTCAATATAATAAACGATGATTTTTGTATTCCCATATTACAAACTTTTCAATATAAAGCCATATATAATCCTCTTTTGTTATTAAAACTTGATAACTTAATAAGAGTGTTTGTTTTGATTTTGGCGTATGGATTTATGATTTTGTATGCTTTTGTCGCTGTTAATGCGCTATTTATGTGGCGGAATAATCGCATTATTCTCACAGATAAAGGCATTTTTATCAAAGCAAACGGACTTTTGCCATATAAAACAAATCGATTTTATCCCTATGGGACATTTTCATTTTTTGTGCATTCTTTTTCTAGTATAGTAACACTTTGCGGTTTTTGGCAATTTCGCGTATGTGATGATATAGACAAAAAATTTAGTTTTTTTGATTTTAGACATTCGCGTTTTTATTGTATTGCCCAAAACAATGAAATCCAAGATATAAAAAAACTTTTATCAATTTTGCGTGAGAGAAGTGCGGAGGCGTTGGAATCGCAAGGCAAAGCAGAGAAATATGATTTAAAAGATAAAATCAAACATTTACACAGAAAGGATTTGTGATGGATAGAAATTGGGATAATTTACCTTATGCAAACGATGGAGCATATTTTACACAAGAAAAAGCAAAGATTGAGGCAGAAGCACAAAAGAGAATCTTTTTGCATAAGAATAGATATGCGGAGTTTTATAAAGTTGAGAATACGCTTGAGATACAGCTCAAAAATATTACTTTAGCAGATATTGGTATAAGCACTATTGGAGCTATATTTGCCTCAATAGCACAAGGGATAGAATGGCTATATAAAAATGCAAAAATTAGTGAAGTAGCAGGCAAATTTGCTAAATGGACTTTTATTGTTGAAGGTTGGTCGATAATGTTTGTTTATAACAAGGGGACAGAAGAGTTTTATAGTGGATTATCTAGTATTGTGTATGATTTATTTGTTTTGGGAATAACTGCAATCGTAATAGAACTTTTTATAACAACTTGGTGGATAGCTATCCTAGTAGCCGCCTTTATTGCCCTTATCGCAAGTATTTTTGCAAATACGCAATGGGGAAAAGACAAATTAGATTTGTTAGCGCAAACCATAGAATCAAATGTCAAAAAAGCAAAGAATTTTTTTGAAAAAAATAAGGAAAGATTTTTTGAGTATTTCAATGACGGCGGGAATCTATTGCAAAAACTAAGCGAGATTCTCACAAAACCAGACTTTAGCGAGGGTGATTTAGAAAATATCCTTACGAAATGTGGCTATTGTAGGGCAAATGGTAATGCGTGGCTAGATTTTATACATAACTATTCGCGTAATGAACCAATTGAAAATATATGCAATCCCGATGGCACGATAAAACAAAGCTACAAAGATGCGCAATATAGAGCATTTTATCAATCAGTGGAGTTTCGTAAAAGTCAAAAAAATACATAAGCGCAATTTTGATGCGCTATTTGTAGAGAGACTTTTGCGCGAAAAAACGGATAGTTACATTGATAGCGTGAATGCTAGGGCGTAGATGATTTTTGCGCAAATTTTATGCGAAATTGCACGCTAAAATCGCATAAGCAAAATCCAAATTTGCTATAATGCGCTTAAAAAATGCCAAACGCGTAACGCTTAAAGCGCGAGAAATGCGCTAACGCACAAAACTATAATAAGGCAAAAGAGGCAAAAATGGATTCTATCTCATTGCTAAAACAAAACCATATCGCTATCACGGATTTGCGATTAGAAATGCTAGAGATTTTGCGCAAATCGGCTAAGCCACTTAGCTTTGATGAGTTTGACTTAGACGCGAATAAAACGACTTTTTATCGCAATATGGAGCTTTTTGAGGAAAGGGGCGTGGTGGTAAAGACCAATTTAGAGCGCAAAAGCTACTACGAGCTAGCACAAGATGCTAAAGCGCACTTTGTGTGTGATGTCTGCCACAAAATCACGGATTTTGACTTGCCTAAGGGTGCAAAAGCACAAGGCAGGGTAAAATCCGTAGTCGCACACGGAATCTGCAATGAGTGTGAATAAGCCTACAAAGGCTATACTACGCATATAAAGCCCGCGTAAATACGCCCAAATCTACATAAATCTGCAACAATCAATGTGTAAAACACCTAGCCAAGATTTTAGCTTAGTAAGAGTTTGCAATCAAGTATGCAAAACCTTAAAAATAAAATCTACCCCCTCCAAAATCTATAGCCTTTTTTGTTGCCCTACATACATATCTGCTTAGCAAAATCATTGATACAATTTTTGCATAAATTTTGTCCAAAATCATTTTTGCAAATCACTTTTTACTACTTTTGATTTTTTTAAAATTATAGCTCTACACGATTACGCCACCGCCTAGCACGCAGTCATCATCATACACCACAAGTGCCTGCCCTTTTGCCACGCCATAGACAGGCTCTTTTAGCTGGGCTAGGATTTTGCCCTCGTTTATTTCAAGTCTAGCAAGTGTGGGCTCTGAGCGATAGCGGATTTTCACTTCGTATTCTTTGCCATCAAAATCTTTATCCAAACTCACATTTTGTGCTTCTACTATGATTTTTGCTAGCTCTTCTTTTTTGCCTACGATGATTTCATTTTGTCTAGGATTTATGCCTAGCACGAAATGTGGCTCGTGCGCACCTTTGACGGAAAATCCTTTGCGCTTGCCTATGGTGTATTGCATATAGCCTTTGTGCGTGCCTACGATTTGCCCTTGTGCGTTGCGGACGATTCCTTCTTTTTCGACTTCAAAATGCTTTTTTAGTATGTCGATATAATCGCTCTCCACAAAGCAAATCTCTTGACTTTCTTTATACTCTTCAAGCGTGCCAAACCACGGCATAGCTTCAAATGCTTTGGGTTTGACTTCGCTTTTTAGCATATCGCCAAGCGGAAAAATAAGGCGATTTATCGCATCTTGTGAAATCGCGTATAAAAAATAGCTTTGGTCTTTGCTCGCATCTTTTGCTTTTGCGATTTTTTTGACACCATTTACTTCTTTGATTCTTGCATAATGCCCTGTGGCAATCTTTTCACACCCTAGCTCGATTGCTTTTTGCAATGCTAAGCCAAATTTCATATTTGGGTTGCACATCGCGCAAGGATTTGGCGTCTCGCCTTTTTTGTAGGATTCTATGAAGTAGTCATAAACCACTTCTCTAAACTCTTTTTTTGCATCAATTACCATAAAATCTATATTTAGATTTTTGGCGACTTTTTCGCAATTAGCGATAAAAATCTCGTGCTTTTTTTCTTTGTCGTGTAGCTTTAGGTAGATTCCTAGCACTTCATAGCCCGCTTGTTTTAGTAAGTATGCTGAGTAGGAGCTATCCACTCCACCGCTCATTAGTAATGCAACTTTCATTAGTTGCTCCTTTCAGTAAATAAGATATTTTGCTTTATTTTTCTATGAAAATAAAGGGAGGGTATTATAGCTTAAAATTTGAAAAATATTTTTAGAAATGTTTGTTAGTTACGCTACTAGATTTTACATAAAACTTAGCTTGAATAAATCTGCAAATTAGCGATATATCTAAATGGATTTTAGATTTTGACAAAAATACTAAAAAATGTGGCAGGATTTTAAAAAACTTTTGCAAGCAAAAATATTTCAAAATCCTGCAAGATAAAACACAATATAAATAAAGGTTTCATAATGGGATTATTTAGGGATTTACTTTATGCTAGGCTTATTTGGGGCATTAAAAATGTAGGGGGATTTTTTTGGATTTTTGTGCTAGCACAGGGGTTGGACGCAAAGCAGGATTTTGAGCTACAAATGCCTAAAGAGGTGGCTAAGATTTATTATGAGATGAAAGGATTATCGCCACAAGAAGCGCAAAATCCAAATGATAAAAATGCAAAAAATACCAACAACAACGAAAATCTAAAAAAGAAAAAAGCACAAAAAAATGAGCAAAACAATACGCAAGCAAAAGATAAAAAATCAAAATCTAGCCAACATATCAAATCATTTATAGAATCTAAAAAATCCCAAAAATCCGCCCAAACCACGCATTATTTTCCACAAGATGTCCCTCCACCCATAGAGCCACCGCTATCTTTTGAGGAAATCCTCGCAAACAGCGCAAATCAATATCCACAAAATCGCCAACTCTGTCAAATGGGCGATAAAAAGGCGTGCTTTTTTGCTGGGCAAGCCTTGCTTTATATGGGAGGGGATTTAGCCCAAGCACAGCAGTATTATTGGCTATCTTGTGCGCTAGGTATGCGACTAGCTTGCGATGAATACTCCAAAATCTCAGCAAGTGTAGAAATGCTGTATTTAGCAAACTTTAGGCGGTGGAAACACAAAGTGTGGATGGGGGATTTTTTTACAAAGAGTGGCAAATATATCGAGCTACAAAAAGTCGCTCCTATCCCTAAAATCCGCGATATGCAACCACGATAAAATCTATTTTGCGATAGATTTTTGCTATGGATTTTTAAAAAGGCAGAATCTGTTTTAGAGAGTTGTATCAAAATAGATTTTATGACTAGGTTGTTTTGACTTTTAGCGAAATAGCGATAGCTCCAAGCGCGCAAAAAGCCATTCCTAGCGTAGCACTTAGCCCAAAGCTAACGACTGCTTGCGTGCTACTAAAGCTAAGCAAACAAAATGAAATGATACTTGTTAGGCTTGCTAGCGTGATACCAAATGCGCGTTTTTGCACACTTAGCTGTTGATTTGTCGCTAGTATGACATAGTCAATCCCAACTGCGCTAGAGATGATTAGCCCAAATGCCACAAAAATATCAAAACCATTTCCAAACGCTAGCATTATGCCTAGACTTGCTAGCGTGGATAAAAGCACTACGGTTATCATTATGACTGATTTTTTGCCACCAAAAGCGACAAAAAGTGCCACAAATGCGAGCATATAGCCCAAAATCTTTAGCCAAATGGCGTTATGCTTTATCGCATTTAGGCTAGAGTTTATTCGTTGTGGGACATCAATGATTTGTGCTTGATACTTTGCTAAAATATGCTCTAGTTGATTACCATCATCGCTTAAATCCACAAAATGCGGAAAGGAAATCAAACTATATGAATTTTGCTGATTTTGCGTTTGATTTTGCTGTATGACAAATTTATCAAAATCTGCATTTAGAGCCAAAATCTGCTCTAAAGAAAATGGCTTTAAAGAGGCAATTTGCAAAAATGCTTCTTTAATCTCTTTTGTTGAAAAGCCTAGTTTTTTATACATTCCTAAAATCTCATTATTGTTGCCATGTTTTTGAAAGGCATTTATGATTTGTGCTTGTTCATTTTGGCTTAGCACAAAAGAGCTAAGCCCATCATATCTATCAATAATGTTTTTTTCTATAAGTTCTTGCATAAGATTTCGCTCTTTTTGTATATCATCTAGCAGGATAAATTTTTGCGTATTGCTATTTGTTAGTCGCGCAAAATCTTGCAATTCATCTAAGGATTCTTTTGGTATGGAGGAATATGTAGAAATATTTTCTTTCATATCTACTTTTAGCAAAAGTAGCACAGAAAAAAGCACAACAAATGGCGCGACAAAATATATGTATCGCCTAAAAAATGGCTTTAGGATTTTAAGGGTGGTTAAAAAAGGCTTTCTAAACGCCATTTTTGGTGCAAATATGCTACCTTGCAACAAATATGGCAGTAAAAAATAGCTAGCAAAAAACGCCCCAATAAGCGTAAAAATCGACATAATAGCGATTTGGTGCAAAAAGGGCATAGGAGAAAATAAAAATAAAGCATATCCACTAGCCGTGATAAAAAGCCCTAGCAAAAAGATTTTTTTTATCGATTTTATACTGCTAGCTTGCAAGTGCCTGCCCTGCTCTTTTGCAAGGTAGTGCATAGCAAAATCTACAATCAGTCCAACAAGACTCGTGCTAATCACAACAGTAAGGATATGCAAATCACTAAAAATCAAAAGCGAAGCACTTAAACCACACAAAAAGCTAAATAAAACCACCAATACTACATAAAAAATCCGCACGCTTCCAAACGCCAAAAACAACAAAATACTAACCAAAATAAATGATAGCCCGCCCATAAAAACACTCTCTTTGATTCCCTCCTGCTTGCCAATCGCGCTAAAAATCGCCCCACCTTGAACGAGTAAATGCGCATTTGCTTTTTGTGCCTTTGCCCTAGATTTAGCGATAAAATCTAGTAATGCTTGTGTGTCAAAATTTTGCGCTAAATGCGCGCTAGCAAAATAATATTTTTTTTGTGTTTTTGTATCTAGCGCGTATAGTTTCCCACTTGTTATATCAAGTTTTAGCCCATTTTCATTTGCTAGCAAACTAGAATGTCCAACAAGGTTAAAAAAATCTTTACTTGGGCTAAGAGGACGCAGAGCAAAGCTATTCAAAAATTCATTTGCGTTTTTAGCAAAAAAATCATTTGGATTTTTTGTAATCTCTACAAATGTCTTATACTCAAGCAATGCTACGCGCAATGAATATAAATTTTTAAGCATAGCAAAATCATCTAAAGCAGAATCATTGATACTAAGTTTGATATTTGTAAAAAGATTGTTTGAAGCAGAGTAAAAAAACTCGCCCAAAATCTCACTAAGCAGCCCCTCATCATCGCTTAAAAATGAAATGTCTTTGGCAAAATTTTTTGCGACATTTTGTTGCACTTTTTGTAATGCGTTTTTTTGCGTGGGGCTAAAATCTATGAGTGTATAAATATCGCTTTGCAAACAATCTATGCGCGACAATATAATCGCTATCATTACGCTTGCAAGCAGGGCAAAAATCGCATAGATTTTGTGTGGAGTTTGCAAAAAATGTGAAAAGAAATTTTTAGGATTTTGCATTGTGTTATTTCTTTATTTTTTTGTTACTTACAAACTTAAGCAAAATCTAGTTTTTTGCAACGGTATTTATGCTAATGGCAGAAAAAATGTTGGTTGTTTTATCGCCATTACGCTCAATCAAGATGACTTTTTCTACTACGCTTGGATATTTGATAACGCCTTGCAAAGTGATAGAATCAAATATTTTTGCAAGGATAGCATTTTTTGGTTTTAGCTCTAAAATCCAAATGTCTTTATCCTCTCTCAAATCAAAATCAAAATATGCCCCTAATGCCCTAAAATCCATACTTAATATATTTAGCAACATTTCTTGGTGTTTGTTATTGCTAAGAGGTATCCATTTATCTTGCTTGTTATCTTTGGTAAAAATGCCTTTTTTTGTGATTTTTAGATGGGATTTGATAGGGGCGTGCGTATCCCAAAAAAGCGTTTTTTCCTCCACATTTTCTAGGCGAAAAACGCCATAACTTTTGATTTTATTGCTAAAACCTTTTAGCTCTTTTTCTTGGGTAAATTTACCTTGCAAGATATTACTATGCAATGATTTTTGTATATTTTCTTGCAGATTTTCTAAGCTCAAAGCATTTGCAAACGCACATATTGCAAATGCCATAATAATTTGCTTCATTTTAATTCCTTATGTTTAGGATTTATCACAAGCGCAAGCAAAGCGCAAACATAAAATTTTGCCAAAAATAATCTAATAACATATCGTAATAATCGCATTTTTGGTGTGATAAAATATTGTGATAAATTTATGATAAATGCGCTTCCCATCTTTTTTGACAAATGCGCCCTGTTTGTCAAGCCCCACGATTGATAAGTCTCCAAATGTGAGATTTTCTAGCTTTATTAGGGATTCTTTTAGTGTCCAAATGCGATAAAACGCGAGTAAAGGATTTGCCGCAATGCTAACCAACTCACGCTCAAAATCATTAAAACAAAAATCTAAATGCGCTCTAAAATCTCTACTCCTAACCACCTCTATATCTATGCCTATGGGGAATCTAGCAAATGCGATAATGGCAATGTCATCTTTATGTGATTGACTAAAAAAGTGTTTTGTTTTATTAAATCCTAGTTTGGTTGCATAGCTTTTTAGGGTGCGAGAGAGGATAAATGATGGATTTTTCGCTAGATTTGGGTGTAGGCGGAGTCGCGCTTTATCGTTTTGACTAAGGGTTTTTTTGTCATAATATCGTTTTAGTGATTTTAGCCCAATGGCTAGAAAAATATGGGTTTTAAGATTTTGGATTTTGCTAGATTTTGCTTGTTGGTATTTTTTAGGCAAGGCATTAAGATATTTTGGATACTTTTTGCGCAAATCTAACGCACAAAAAAATACATCTTTTGGGATTTGGCTATGGCTTGTGGATTTGTCTAAATACAAGATTTTCCTTAGTGTAAAGATTTGTAGCGCAATGGTGTTTAGATTTTACTATAATTTTACTTTTGGATTTATTACAAAGATTTTGCAAAATATATCCTCTATCTATCCTATTGCAAATAGATTTTGCAAAATCTAGCACAAAGCCTAAAAAGGAGTGAAAATGTCGCAAAAAACCAATCAAAAAACAAAAGAAGTAGAAGTTTTAATCATAGGAGCTGGTCCTAGTGGGAGCATATCTAGTGCCCTGCTACACAAGCAAGGCATACAAACACTCGTAGTAGAAAAGCAAAAATTCCCTAGATTTGTCATAGGCGAATCATTGTTGCCTTTTTGCAATGAGATTTTAAAAGAGGCTGGGTTTTTAGACGCGGTGGAATCTTACGGATTTCAATACAAAAATGGCGCAGCGTTTAGCCATAATGAGCAATATCGCTATTTTGATTTTTGTGATAAAAGCTCTGCTGGCTCTGGCACGACTTTTCAAGTGCAAAGGGGGGATTTTGATAAAGTGCTAATCGATGAGGCGATAAGACAGGGCGTAGAAGTGCTTTTTGAAGTGGAGGTTTTAGACATAGATTTTCATTCAGAGGGCGTCCGTGCGAGTTTAAACAATGGCGAAATCATAGAAGCAAAATTTGTGCTTGATGCAAGCGGATATGGCAGGGTTTTGCCTAAAATCCTAGATTTAGAATCCCCGTCAAACCTAAGCTCAAAAAGGGCATATTTCACGCATATTGAGGATAATATCAGCGAAGTGCTTTATGATAGAAACAAGATTTTAATCACTACTCACCCGCGCTTTAGAGATGTGTGGTTTTGGCTTATCCCTTTTTCTAATGGACGCGCTAGCATAGGAGTGGTAGGCGAGCCACAAAGACTAGAAATAGCGGGCAAAAATGATGAGGAAATCTTAAAATCCCATACCTTTGAAGCCCCTATGCTAAAGCGACTTCTAAATAACGCAAAATGGGATACACCTGTGCGCTCGATTAGCTCTTATTCTAAAGATGTAAAGACACTTTTTGGGGATAGATTTTTGTTGCTTGGAAATGCAAGCGAGTTTTTAGACCCCGTGTTTAGCTCTGGGGTTAGTATCGCTATGCAAAGTGCTAGGCTAGCTAGCCACCTTGTGCCACAAATCTTGCAAGGCAAAAAGGTGGATTTGCAAAAAGAGTATGCAGATGAGCTAATGATAGGCATAAATTGCTTTAGAGTGTATGTGGAGGGGTGGTATAATGGCAAGTTTCAAGATATAATCTATGCAAAAAAGCCAAATCATCATATCAAGCGACAAATTTGCTCAATTTTAGCAGGGTATGCGTGGGATAAGCAAAATCCCTATGTCTTAAAAGCAAAAGAGGCATTAGATGCGCTGCAAGGGTATTGCAAATAATGATAAATGCAAAAAATGGCGTTTCAAAACAGGTTTTGCTAAAAAAATTTTTAGCAAAATTATCGGTGGTTTTTTTGGCATTTGTGTGTGGTGGCTGTGGCTTTTTTAGCGGGGGTAAAATGTCGCAAAACGCGCAAGATTTTGACAGAGATTTTGGAGAAACTAGCGATTTACTAGATTTTCGTCCAAAAATGTTTAGCCTAACAACGCAAAAACAACAAATGGTGCTATATATCTCACGCGAACACTCTAGCAAAAATCCTAAACATATTATCTATCATTTCGCGCTTTTTGACGCGCTAGGTGCGCCACTGCTTAGCAAAAAGCTAGAAAATGGCAGATTTTTCAATACCAAATTTTTGCCACCAACAAAGCGATATGATAAGCTGTTTGTAAAATTGCTAGAATCCATACATACACAAATGCTAGAATCTACCAACGCACAAAAAACGGATTTTATCACATTTGTCTATCAAAACATAGAGGTAAAAGAACTTGAAAATACTAATGAGTAAGCCTATGATGATTTGCTCTGCGGGCAATGATAATGCTAGCATTATGCGCCACCTTGCAAATGGTGATATACGATTATCTAGCACAAAATCTATCAAAGAAAATAGCAAAGATTTTGGCGATAAAGATTTTATGCTAGGGGTATGCGAGCATCTAGCCCCGCTACCTAGAGAGACACCTACGCGCTTTTGCTCGCGCACAAATATGATTTTGTATAACGCACTATTAAATGGGCAAAATCTAATAAAAGAGATTTTAGAATCGTGCGAAAAAATCGCTATCATCATAGGCACGACTACCACAGCGATAGAAGAAAACTACCAAAGAATCGCTAAAAGGAAGTATTTGCAAGATTTTAGCGCGCTAGATAATCCCGCTTGTTTTGTGCGAAATCTTTATCATATTTGCGGGCTAAGTCTTGGTATATCCTCAGCCTGCACTTCAGGGGTAAAAGCTATCATAGAGGGAGCTAGACTAATAAAATCTAATCTTTGTGAAGCTGTGATTTGCGGAGGGGTAGATAGCTTAAATACTTTGACAATCAATGGATTTGATAGCTTAAATATACTAAGCCCAAAGCAATCTAGAGCTTACGCAAGCGATAGGGAGGGGATAAATATCGGCGAGGGTGCGGGCGTATTTGTGCTTGTGGATTCTAAGATAGTGGAGGCAAAGCCACATTTAGCTAGCGATTTTAGAGTCGAGCTAAAAGGCTATGCGAGCAATAATGACGCTTTTCACATCACCCAGCCACGAGAGGATTTTGCGATGCAAGAGCTACTTTTGCAAGACGCGCTAAAATGCGCTAATCTCTCCCCAACAGATATTGATTATATCAACTTGCACGGCACAGGGACAAAAGCAAATGATGAAATGGAGGCAAATACCTTTGCCTACGCATTGCAAGGGAGGCTAAAATCTATCCCAGCTAGCAGCATAAAACCACTCATAGGACATACGCTTGGCGCGGCAGGCGCGATAGAAGCAGGGGTGTGCGCAGAGCTAGTGTTGCAAAGTTTGAAGGGAGGGAGTGCAAAAAATGAAAGCACAAAAAGCAATCTTGTGCCTCATATTTATGAATTTGATAAAAATTTGCCAAAAATCACCCTAGCACAAAAAGGCGATAGCATAAAAGTGCGTAACGCCCTTAGCGTATCATTTGCATTTGGCGGGGATAATAGCGCGATTATTGTAGGACAAGCATAGATTTTGATATATCAAAATCTTAACAACATTTAGACAAAGGATTCTATCAATGCAAAACACGCAAAACACACCACAAAAAACACAACAAGCACCACAACAAAATATAGCAAACTTTATCCCCCAATCCTTAGAAATGGTGCTAATTGATAATTTGCTAGAAGTAAATAAGGATTTTATCCGCACGCAAGCGCATATCAAAACAGACAATGCGTTTTTGCACACAGATGAAAAAACGGGAAAAAATAGATTCCCTAGCTATAATATTTTAGAGATTTTTGCGCAAAGTCTAGCACTATGGCGCACCAAAAAAGAGCAACAAAATCTAAGCAAAGATTCTACACAAAATCCTACGCAAAATAGCAATAAGCTAGGATTTTTGCTAGGGGCTAGAGGGTTTGAAATCTTTACACCATTTGTCGAAATAGGGCAAATCATCGAAGTGTGCCTAACGCTAAATATGCAAGATGAAAACGGGCTAGGAGTGTATGAGGGGGAAGCCTTTGTAAATGGTAAAATCATAGCAAAAACCTCACTTACCGCGCTAAACCCAAATGATGAGTTTTTATCTAAAATCTTAGATAGCTAAAATCACATTCTGCGCAAAGTCATATACAAAAGGAGAAAATCTATGAGCAACACTACACCAACAAAACAAGTCCTAATCACAGGCTCTTCGCGTGGCATAGGAGCAGGCATAGCGCGAAATCTACATAAAGCAGGCTATGAAGTCATACTACACGGCAGGACAAAATCAAACGCCCTAGATTCTATCGCTAATGAATTAAACGCAAAATCGCTTATTTTTGATGTGGCAAACACGCAAGAATGCAAAGAAATCCTAGAATCTTATATGAATGAAAATCCTGCGCTTTGGGGCGTGGTGCTAAATGCTGGGATTACAAGCGATAATACTTTTGTGGGGTTAAGCCAAAATGATTGGAAAAGTGTCATAGAGACAAATTTGCATAGTTTTTATAATGTGCTAAATCCCTTGCTAATGCCTATGGCAAGGGCAAGAAAAGGGCGAGTAGTAGTCATATCATCTATCTCAGGGGTAATAGGCAATCGTGGGCAAAGCAACTATGCTGCAAGCAAGGCTGGGCTTATCGGTGCTGCAAAATCTATTGCCATTGAGCTAGCAAGTAGAAATATCTGTGTAAATGTAGTCGCTCCCGGACTAATACAAACCGATATGACAAGCGGGAATCTACCAAAAGAGCAGATTTTGCAAGCTATCCCTGCGGGGAGGTTTGGGCAGGTAGAAGATGTCGCGCCATTGGTAGAATTTCTCCTAAGCGATGGGGCTAGCTATATCACGCGACAAGTCATCGGCGTAAATGGAGGGCTAGCGTGAATCTACATAATGATTTTAATGGCAAGATACAGCGGGTTTTTGTGAGTGGTTATGGGATTGTGAGTGCTTTTGGCAAGTCGTGGGCGCAGATGAGAGACAATCTAGCAAAGGGCAAAAACGCGACTACTTACATAAAAGAGTGGGAAATCCACAAAGAATTGCGCTCAAAACTTGCTTGCCCGATAAAAAACTACGCTCCGCCAAGTCATTGGAGTAGGAAACAAATGCGAAGCTGTGGCACAATCTCTCTTTATGCCATAGAAGCCGCAGGGCTAGCATTGCAAAGTGCAGGATTAGCCCAAAATGGCGAAATAAGCCAAGAATGCCAAAACGGCTATATGGGCGTAGCAAGTGGCTCTAGCACGGGCAGCACAGATTCTACACTTCAGCTAGCAAAAATGTTTTTAGGATTGCCTCATAATTGCAATGCCAATACTTACATAAAATGTATGCCCCACACCACCGCTGCAAATATCGCTATTTTTTATGGGCTAAAGGGTCGCGTTATTCCCACTTCTTGCGCGTGTGCTAGCGGGAGTGTCGCCATAGGGCAGGCGTATGAGGCGATAAAATTTGGGCTTATAGATTCTATGATAGCAGGGGGAGCTGAAGAGCTATGTCCTAGTCAAGCCTACACTTTTGATTTTCTCTACGCGACAAGCCAAAAAAACGATATGCCTAAGCTAACCCCCGCACCTTTTGATAGTGCGCGAGATGGGCTAGTCATAGGAGAGGGGGCGGGATATGTCGTGCTAGAGAGTGAATCTAGCTTACAAAAACGAGGGGGAGTGCCTATCGCTGAAGTGGTGGGTTTTGGCAGTAATTGTGATGGGGCGCATAGCACCCACCCACAAAGTGAAACGATGAAGCAAGCAATGCTAATGTCCCTAAAAGATGCGGGGCTAAGCCCTAACCAAATAGGCTATGTAAATGCCCACGCTACCGCTACGCAATGGGGGGACATAGCTGAAGCAAAAGCGACAAATGAAGTCTTTGGGGAATCTATCCCCATTAGTTCGCTTAAAAGCTATCTAGGGCATACGCTTGGGGCGTGCGGTGGGATAGAGAGTATCGCTAGTATAGAGATGATGAGGGATAATCTTTTTTATCCTACGATAAATTTGAAAGAGGTTGATAAAACTTGCGCTCCTTTGGGGTATTTGCGCGAACCAAAATCAATAAACACAGATTTTGTGATGAATAATAATTTTGCATTTGGCGGGATAAATACTTCGCTGATTTTTAAAAGAGTGTGAGAAAATCTCAAAAAACGCAAGACGAGATAAAAATAGATGAACGCAGGGGCTTTGGTATTTTTGTAGCCTCATTATCAAGTTTATATCTTCCAAACCATAATCTAAGATTAGTCGTTGATGATGAAAGTGGATTTAGCCTCATAAAAATCCACAAAATCAAAATCCACAAAGCTCTTTCATACTTTCCGCACCAAATGGATATGCAAACGCCATATATTTGTCATTAGATTTATTGAATGTCTTTTATGTATTTCTTTTGATTTTATCTATCTTTGCACTGCATACGATTTTTGTTGTAAATATTGCTAAAACCTCGATTGATATGCAATATAGAAGCTATGGCTAAAACCCACAAATCATATATTTATTGTTTTATTTTAATCCAAAGGTTGTATAATTCTGCAATAAATCAAAAATATTAAGGATAAAACAATGACTAAAACCACACAAAGTAAATTTATAACAAGCCTTAAGGCGAGTGCAAGCTACAAAAATATTAAAAAAGGATTTCAATGGGATAATATACCTAAATTTGCCGTCATAACAGGAGAAAATGGCTCAGGCAAAACGGCACTTTTGGAGCAAATTGATTCAATCTCAAATGGAAACACTACTAAAAATAGGCAAATTTTTAATATTCAAACAAGTTCTCAAGTTAAATATTTTGACAATATCCAATTAGAACTCGATGGGTATTGTGTTGGCGATACTAACATACAAAAATGCAAAGAAAATTATGAAAACATTGTTGAGAGTGAACAAAATGGTAAAAATGGTTTTTACAAGCAATACATTTCCTTTTTTAAAAGACACAATAAGTCATATAAAGAATTTCGCAATATGAGCAAAGATACATTTTATAAATGGTTGGATTCCGTAAATGATATAAATGTGGAATCTAGCCCTACAATTTTTAATGAACGGCTTTTAGTAGATATGTTTGGAAACTATTTTATAAAACTTGAAAATTGTAAAAGGAGGCTATTACAACAATGTAAAGATATGAGAGTAAAAGAAATTGATGAAATGGCAGAGAGAGAATGTGGCATAAATCCACTTGATGAAATTAACAAAAAATTAGAAATCCATTATCCTAAATATAGATTGGAAGTTATAATTCCACAAATGTTCAATGAGGCTCAATTAGTTTGTATCGAACAAGATACACAAAATGTTATATCGCTAGATAATATATCTTTAGGCGAACAAATTATTATGTCTCTTATAATGTGGCAATACGAAAACACAACCCTAGATTCTATAATTTTACTTTTGGACGAGCCTGACGCTCATTTAAATCCAAAAATGGCAAAAATGCTCATTGATATTCTTAAAAATGTGGTAGTTAAAGAATTTGATTGCCAAGTTGTTATGACTACCCATAGTTTATCAAGTGTTGCATATTGCGAAGAGAACGATTTATTTTTTATGGAAAATGGAAATATTAGAAAAATTGACAAAAAAGAGGCGATAGAAAAACTATCAGATGGTGTTATGACTTTTGATAATGCTATGAGTGTGATTACGCAAATCCAAAAATCAAATAAGCCTACCCTTATGGTAGAGGGAAAATTAGATAAACTCCACATTGAAAATTTTTATAAACTTTCAAAGATTGACAAGCCTTTTGAGATTATCGATTGTGGAGGAACTGATAATATGAGCCACTTTGCCATTGCTTTCAAACAATTAAGCATTCCAAAAGAAAAAATTTTATTTTTATGCGATTATGATAAGGCTGGTTATAATGCAAATGCTCAAATCATACAACAAGGCTACACTACAATTTATACATTAGATATTGACAATTTAAATCAAGATGACGACAGAATAAGATTAAAAAATTATCCCCTTGAAATGCTTTATACGCTTGATATTCTAAAAGACAATAAATTAGTAGTAGAATTAGAATTAAAGGATTTTATTTCCGCACAATTAAAACGGTGAACAGCAAACAGCTAAAAGCAATTATTTTTCATCGACTAATAGCAAAAACGACAAAGCAAAATATAAATTAAACAATAACCAAGAAGCCAAAAATATGTTTGCGAACAATATCATAAAGAAATTAGATATAAACAAAGACTTTGATGAAATCAGAGAATTGATTGATAGAATAGAAAATTACTTTAAGTAATAAATAACATAGCAGACAAAGCCTAAAAATCAAAAAATTAGACTTTGTTTATTCTTAAATCTTAATCTTTCTTAATTTTTAACACCTTATCCGTCTGTATTGCCATAGGGATATATGTCCGTCCTTTGCTTAAAACTAGGCAGTAATCACAGGCTTTGAAAAAGTCTTGCGCGTAAAATTCACAAAATCTGTGTTTGGTAAGTCGCGAATCTAGAGAGATAAAATCCCCGCTAAATTCATCTAAACCCTTTAAGCGAGATAGCGAACTAGCCACAGGACAGATGAAAAATCTGCGATTATGCAACGATAATTATGCTATTTAAAATACTTAAATTTTTTGAAACACCCCCTTATTTTCTTTGACAAAGTTGCATAAATCGCGCTCTTTTGCTTGTGCTCCAAATCGCCGTTTTTGCAAACTCCAAATTAGCCTTGCTAACCATTTGGGATAGCCTTTTTCTATGCGTTTGTGATACGCGATTTTATATGGGTGTATTTTTTCGCGGATTATGTGCGTTTGTAGTATCTTTATCAAACATTGCAAAAACACTTCATATTCTCTATCTTTCTTCGTAGCAAGTTCTGTGAATTTATCAATCACAAAGTCTAAATTTTCAATTCTCTCTTGAACTTTTTGTGGTTCAAGAGAGCGAGTAGCTGAATTATCGTTGTGGGCATAATAATATAGCCCATAGTTAAACAACATTATTTTATTGCTTACACCCAAAAGTGCCACAGAAGCGAGTATATCCTCCGCCAATGTGAGTTTTTTTCTAACATTGGCAAATTCTAACGCTTTAAGATAAGTAGCTTTTTTGATACATTTTGTCGCTATATTATAGCCTGTATCTTTACCAAAATATATCGCCTCAAACCCGTGCCTATCAACTATTTGTGTTTTACCTACTGCTTTCCATAGTTTAAATTCTCCGTCTTTTTTATCTTGTCCCAAAAAATTAAACATTATAAAATCAATTTGTTCTTTATTTGCATTTTCCAACATTTCATAGCATTTTTGGCAAGTGTCAGGGTGCAAATAATCATCGCTATCTAAAAATAGCAAATACTCGCCTTTTGCGCTTAATGCGCCATTATTTCGCGTGGCAAAAGTGCCTAGATTTTGCGGATTTTGCAATGTTTTCACACGCTTATCGCTCAAAGCAAAATCTTTTGCGATTTCTACGCTTCTATCGCCACCACAATCATCAACGCAAATAATTTCAATATTTTCATAACTTTGATTTATCGCGCTTTCTATCGCACGAGCGATAAACTTTTCGACATTATACATTGGGATAATTATGGAAAATTTAGGGTTTTGCAAATCAGTCATTTATAACGCCTTTTTGTAATATTTTTTCATTTCAAAATTT